>JANPNY010000001.1:0-5067 GCA_031427745.1 Chitinophagaceae bacterium
GGTGCGGGCAACCGGCAGGCCCATCAGCACGGCCGAGTGCTCAGACCCGCCAATGGCGTAAACCGTGCGGCCGAATTCACCAGTATGGTCTGACGGTCTCTTACCCTGCACCCCTAACCAGTTCGTGCCACGCTCATGACAGGTGTTGCATTGCCCTGGCGTCGCCACCACCGACAACAACCCGTGTGTTGGAAAATGGCAGCTTTCAATAAATGCAATTGAATATAAACATAGCTCCGCTAAATTTTATATTTGTGGTGAGCAAGGCATTTACCCGGTGTTGAATTTTCGGGAATTGGATGATATAAATTTGCACAGCAGTCCTGAATAGCGCCGAGTCCCACGGCTTTGCTGCAACGCCGATCGTGGAGACTCGGCTGGGAACTCCTAAAATTTGAGAGAGACCCGGAGCGGAATAAAGAGTGTATTGTAATAGATCCAGGCTGTTATTTCAACGAAGAAAAAGATCTGCTAAAGACATTTATTGCTAAAAACAATCTAAAGCCCGTATTGTTGCTGAATACACATTGCCACCTCGATCATGTGTTCGGTAATAAGTTTGTTGCAGAAACGTATAACCTTACCCTTCATTTGCACGAAAAGGAGCAACAGTTACTCGCCTTTGCGCCTGCATCCGGCCTTATGTATAATATGCCTTTTGATAATTATCAAGGTGGTTTTAAATTTTTAAAAGAAGGAGATAAAGTGTTGCTGGGAAAAGATGAATTACATGTGATAGAGGCTCCGGGACATTCGCCGGGCAGCATTTGCTTTTATTGTAAAGATCAAAATTTTGTTATTGGGGGAGATGTGCTTTTTCAAGGCAGCATCGGTCGTACAGATTTGCCGGGTGGCAACCACCAAACATTACTCAATAGTATTCGCCAAAAATTATTTGTGTTACCCGATGAAACGATTGTGTACAGCGGTCATGGAGCTACCACTACTATTGGTGCAGAGAAGATGTATAACCCTTACTTAACGTAAATGAACCTGGGTATAATGGAAGCTTTTTAGTCTTTACCAGCTATAGAAAATTAATCTATTTTACCACGTAAATACAATGTTATTGCCTCAGATTTGCTGTGTACATGCAACACATGGTACAGTTTTTTGATGTGCGTCTTCACTGTTTCCGGCGATATAAACAACTCTTCTGCAATAGCTGTATAACTTTTTCCATCTACCATTCTTTGCAAAATTTCTTTTTGCCTTTGAGTTAAAATGGTTGCCTTACTCACCCTGCCTCCCATGAGGTAGGTAACAATTTCTCTTGCAATAGACGGGGACATATACGAGCCGCCTGCATACACAATTCGTATGGCATCGGCAATTTCCTGCAGACTAGCTTTTTTTGAAATATAGGAACAGGCACCTGTGCACAATGCTTTTACAATAATATCTTCTTCTTCATAAGTTGTGAGCATAATAATATCCATTGCAGGATATTTAGTTTTTAGTAAAGGAATTGCTTCGAGTCCCGACATACCCGGCAGCCCAATGTCCAACAGTATCACATCACTTTTTTTATTTGAGTCCTCCGTTTGTACCAGGTATTCTTCTACCGATGCAGCTACGGTGTTCAGTAGAAAATCGGGCTGAAAGCCAAAATTCCGCACCAGGTTATCTCTTATTACCCGGTGATCTTCAATAATATCAATATGAATGAATGGTGCCATCAAGTTTTAAATGTAAAAGTGAGTATTTGCATCGTGATAATCAATACCCCAACAGGGTGGTTTTTTAATCATCAATTACCAACTCTGCCTTAAAGCCATTTTCATAAGTGCTGCGAAAGGTTGCAGAAATATGTTTAGTTCTAAGGGCAATATTACTCATCCCCATACCATCTGTTTTCTTTTCTTTTTGCAAGGTTCCATTATCATGCACCAGCAGGTAAGTATTATTGTGCCTGTGTGTAAACCTGAGGATAATTTCTGTAGCATTTGAATGCTTAATTATGTTGGTGATTAACTCTTTGAAGATAAGGTAAATGTTCTGCCGCCGCACCGGGTCGATAAAGGCTTCGGGGTCTGCAATATCTACATCAAACCGGTGACTGATATTTTTTGCTGATAATTGCTGTTCGGCAAAAGAACGCATTCTATCCACCAAATTGATGTATTTATCTTTTCTGGAATCTATTGCCCATACCGTATCCCTCATCCGTTCCATAGCTTCCCGGCTCATGTCTGCAATTTCATACAGCTCGTCTTTTGTTTTTTCATCCGCATGCAGGGCAATGTTTTGCGATTGCATAGAAAGGCCGCTTAAAATGGAACCAACATCATCGTGCAAATCGCTGGAGATTTTTATTCGCAGTGCTTCCAATTCTTTTTGTCGCTCCAATTTTTGATGCTGCTGTGCCAAACGGGTCTGTATTTGCCTTTTTAAAAACCACCATATAAAGCCAGCAATCATTAAAAAAAACAAAGCCCTTACCCACCATTTTTTATACCATTGCTCTTGTACTGTAAGTTGAAGCGTATAATACACCGGGTTTTTATCACTAACAGCAGTAGCGGCTTTCACCTGAATGCTGTAATTGCCGGGTATAAGGCTACCAATGGTAATTTTGCCGGTAGTATTGTACTCCTGCCATACATCATTGTACCCGGCAATGCGATAACTGTAAAAAATGGTTTGTTCAAAATCCTGCACAGAAAACAGCAGTTCTAAATTAGATGCAAAGGGTGCAAGTGTAAAAGAAGTAAGCTTGCTTAAATTTTCCCATTGGTACATGGGCTGCTGTTTATCCTGATGGTACCAGCTAATATTTACCAGGTGTAATGAAAGATTAACTTTGGCAGATTTTGTAAAGGCTAACTGATCTGGAAAAAAAGAGTACAACCCATCAATGGAGCCAAAATAACATTTGCCGTTTGATGCCAGTAAGGTGCTGCTCCTGTTGAATTCAATTTGCGCAAGCGGATGATTTTTATCTAAATTGTACCAGGTATGATGTTGAAGGTTGAATAAATAAATACCCCTGTTTGTGCCCAATAATATTAATGAATCATGATAAGGCAACATGGAGAAAACTACCACATCATTCAAATTACCGGCAGTGTTCACAACCGGATTTTTATATTGTTTAACCTGGTAGGTTTTTAAGTCCACTGTTCCCAATCCCTGATTGCAGCCAAACCACAGGTAATTATTTTTAATAAACAAGCAATGTACCTGATCATATAGTTGGTTAATTTCTCCCCTGGTCCACGATTTTACCACTGTACCTTTCTTATTAATTTTTGTAATAAAATGCCCCGAGCTGTACCACAAGTGCTTGCCGTCAGGGTCAGCTACCAGGCCAGTCATATTATCTATACCTTGTTGGGTAAAATCTGCTACCTGCCTTGCGCTGCCCGTGCCAAGCGGCGCTACGTACAGCTTGTTTTGCAGCCAGTGATAGCACCAAATGCTATCACCATCTTTTAAAAGCGTGCTGTGGCCGGCGAAATTATTGCCACTTATAAAAGCTGTTGACAAGCCGGGTAGCTGCAGCTTTACATTGTTCCAGTATAGTGTGTTGTGGTAATATTGAAGGCCATAAACGCCTTCCTCTTTCAGACTTCCCTGTAGTGGAAAATCGAGCCATGTAAAAGGCCCCTTACCAGCGGTTTGCTTTGCTATGCCTGTGTAATAACTGGCATAAATATTTTTTGCATCATCCTCTGCCAGGGCTCTAAAGCTTAGTGAGGTTTTGTGCTGCCGGTCAATAACGGTTTCTTTAAAACTCTCTGTAAGGGGCTGCTTTTTTCTCAGGCGTATTACCATGTTTTCTGTCCACAAAAATATATTGCCGTTTCTGCATAAAAATACGTTAGCGCCACTTGTACTAAGGTTAAGCGGATAGTACATCTTAATTAACTCAAATAACTCAACAGATAAATCCTGGTAAGTATGAGCTGCCAAATTAACCTGGTACAATTGCTGATTGCCCGCAATCCAAATTAAACTATCGGTAATGGCAATTTTGTTTACTGTATTTACGGGCAAGAATGACAGGTTCGCTAACACTTCCATGTTGAGTGAATGTTTGTTAAATGCAAATATTTTTTTGCTGCTGTTTTCAAAAAAAACAGCAGCATACCGGGCGGAATGATAAGCCGACCATGCATTAAAACTACTGCCGGCTAAATGTATTTTCTTTAGCAGCCTGCCCTGGTTGTCATGAACAAAAATGCTATCCTTTTTCCAGTATATAAACTTGTTATCTGCCGGTACAAAATCAAATTTATCTCTCCTCGATTCAAAACTCCTGGTTAAAATGGGTTTATAAACATTGCCCATTTGTTTGAAAAGGGTTGTCTGTTGGTTAGGCTCATCAGATACCACAATATACAGTTGGCCGTTATCATCAAAAAGGTACTTTTCATATTCCCGCCCCGTTTTATTCTGCGGCGGCAAGCCACTAAGCTTTTTAAAGCTGCGGCGGTAAGGATCAAACTGATTGTATCCATCCTGGCAATTGTATATAAGGCCGGCTTTATCAGTTACAAAGTTGTAAAAACTATTTTCCTGTAAGGGAAGTTTGAACAAGTTGTTGCCGGCTGAATAGGCAATTGTTTTTTGTCCATCCCAGCAAACCAATCCGCAATTGGTAGCCAGCCAGATAAAGCCCATTGTGTCTTCGGCCATATTTGTTACAGAAAACTTACCATTTTGCTCCGGCATGGGTATATACTCAAGCTCGTAAGTGAGTGCTGTTTTTGCAAATGCAGGTTGCTGTGCCTGCACAGTACAAAAACCGGTAGCCACAATAAGCAGCAAGCCATATAAAAGCGGTTGAGGTTGCAAGTAATTAGTTAAGGTTTTATGCAATATAAAAAATTCAGCATAGGCAACCATAAAAATTATTGAAAGCACTACCCCATTTGGGGGATGCTATAACCTTTAAAACCCCCCGGTTGGGTGATTGACTGCTATTGGTTGCAATGTTAGTTTTGGGGATATAAAGTAGGATCACATTGACTGCTTTGCCCTGCTGAATAAAACCTAAACTAATTGATATGCAAAAGAGTGAACTAACTATTTAGGTAATGGAGATAATGCCTGATTGCCAGT
>JANPNY010000002.1:0-7606 GCA_031427745.1 Chitinophagaceae bacterium
GATGATCGCATTGCGCGGTCCGCGTACCCGTACCGTGAGCCGCACGACGTCGCCGACGGTGACGGAGTCCCGGTCGATAGCCGCACCCGCCTGGACTGGAATGCGGGTGGGTCTGATAGTTCTAATAACTTTTTCTTATCACCCGCTTTTGGTATTGTAATGCTGATGGCTTCATCTGGATAATCAATGGCAAAAGGGAGAATAATTTCTTTTGCTTCGCTGTTAAAAGTTTCCCGCATTTGTGCTATGGCAAATGTTAATACTTCAGCTGCATTTTCATCTAATTTTTTTTGCAGGATGATGGTTTTGGTAAGGATAATGCTGCCGTTGGTTACTGCCAGGTAATTTACATAAGCTGTATCACCTTCTTCTAATATGCTGAATACGTCCACCGTGCCGGTGCGTTCGTTTACAATCGCAGAGCTAGCCTTATAAATTTGCAGGTGCTCAATTTTCTTCTGTATAATGGATGCTTTTTCAAAGGCCATATTTTCCACCTCCTCCTGCATTTCTTTTTTTAAATGCTGGATTACAGGGGAGAGATTACCTTTTAAAATATCCTTTAATCTGCTAAGGTTATCTTCATAATCGGACAGTGTTTGCAGCGCTTCGCAGGGGCCTTTGCAGTTACCAAGGTGGTACTCCAAACAAACTTTAAACTTCTTTTTTTCTATGTTGGTACTAGTGAGGTTTAGCTTGCAGGTTCTTAAGGGTACAGTCTGTTTTATAAAGTCCAGCAGTTCTCTTACTTTGCCAACGGATGTAAACGGGCCAAGGTATTGCGAGCCGTCGTTTATTTTTCTACGGGTAAAAAACACCCTGGGAAAGGGTTCTTTTTTTATAACGATGTAGGGATACGTTTTATCATCTTTCAGGTTGATATTAAAAAGGGGCTGAAAGTTTTTAATTAATGAGTTTTCCAATAAAAACGCATCCTGTTCACTGTTTACAATGGTAAATTCTATTTTACATATCCGCTGCACCAGCTCGTGCGTTTTATAACTGGTAAAGGTTTTGGAGAAATACGAACTAACTCTTTTACGCAAATTTTTTGCCTTTCCTACATACAACAAGTCATTGTTACCATCGTAATATTTATAGATGCCCGGCTCAATTGGTAGGGTGGATGATATGTCGGAGAATTCCTGTTGTGTCATGAAAAATTGTATAGGATTTTATAGGGCCCGGGAAAGATAATTTTTAATAAAACAATCGTTCATCTTTAAAAGCCCCACACAAACTGTTCTTCTTTTATTAGTTCACTTTCGCCTGCTGATTTATTTAAAATGGTTACAATTTTGGCCCATTTATCTGTAACCCAGGTAAGTTGCAAAGTAAATATTTCGGCTCCCTGTTTTACCTGCCTTACCATGTACACCCTTTTTACTTTGCATGTTTGTAGCTTAACATATACATCCCAGTGCTGTAATGAAATACTGTCAGGAAGGGCAGCTTTTGGTTTGTAGGTAAATGTAATGGCATCTACACCCTCGTCGTTAAATTTAGATTCTTTAAATAAGGCTGTAAGGTTAGTTGTGTTAATTTCCTGGGTAAAAAAATCCTCTAATAAGGGCGGCACATTTTCCCTTTTTATCCAGAAAGAATCGGATTTCCCTTTGATGGTTATAATACGTAAGACGGTTATTGGTAAAGAATCAAGTGCTATCAACTGGCCTTTTAAAAAGGAAGTAACCGGAAAAAATGCTACCGTACTGTCAATTGTAATGGCAGCTTGTTCGCCCTGTTTACTTTTATTATTGCAGGCATACAGAAAAAAAGTAACCAGGCCATACAAAATCATTTTTTTCATGTAGCAAAAATAGCCTGAAACATGCTTTAAAACAAAAAACCACTGCAGGTACGGGGCAGTGGCTTTTTGTTTTAAAGTATGCTCATGGGAGCTAGGGAATAACGTATGAGTAGTGAAAAAATTGTAATACTACTGGTACAAAATTATATTGTTATCAAAGTTTTTTGCTGATGCCAATTTTTAAACCATAGCCTTGCAAACGCTCTTCAATAGTAAATATTTTGCTGTTGGTTGAAAAGAGCTGGGTTCTTAACTGTGGCCCTACCTGCAATGTATAGCCATCTTTCTTAAATGATAAATAGGTTTCAAATCCGGCGTTCATGTTAAAACGGTTAAGCATGGAATTTTCTTTTACGTAATTCCTTCCGTCAGAAGATAACAAGTATGATTTTCCGGTTAATACATACGTTGGTTGGATGGTAGCACCTGCATACCACTCAACGTTGTCGTTTCCTGCAAGCTTAACATCCAGCCCCATTGGTATTGAAAGCTGTACAGTCTGGTTGTGTAATTTCACCGCATCCAGTCCTATCCTGTTTGAATATGGAGTAGATCTGAAAACTTCGTATAATAAATCATTGGTTGACCTGTTCATGCTAAGTGCTGTGGCTGTGGGGTGATGATTATCAAAAGCATGAATTGCAAACCGTGTATAATTTAATTGAAATCCACCTTTCAATTTCAACCCTTTTGGTAACTGGTAAACCCAGTTAAAGCCCATTTCTACACCAAGAGAAGGCGATTGCTTTACACTCTTGTTTATATTTGTGTTATTGATAGAACTGTAAATAGAATTTGAGCTCCTGTTTTTATCAGCCGCATTATCGTGTAATTGCCTGTAAACTACCGATGGGGTTATGTACAGCTGTGTTTCAACTCTGCCTTTCCACTTTTTAGCTACAGGTTTATTATACAATGCATAGTTTTCAATCCACGATTTTTCGCCTTGGTTAATGCTGGGTTTATTTACTGGCGAAGTACCACCCGTTCCAATGGCAATTTTTGTAAGCGCTGTTTCTGCAATTGAATTTTTTGCTGTTGCCTTAGCCGGCATGGTAAATAAAGTAATATTATTTTCATTACTAAGGCGTTTGTTTATTCCGGGCGACAATTCATCTTTATCATTTAAGGTTTCTTCGTCGTCAGTAATATTTTTTCCTGAAGTTATAATTGCAAATGTTGTTTGACTAGGGGCTTCAGTTGGCCTATCAAAAGAACTGCTCGTTTCATCTATTGCAGCAGCTTTGCTTACCGGGGCTGTTGAAATTGATATGGTAGAATTTAATGAATGAGATCTATTGGTAAAAGTTGATTTGCCGTTAATAGCAGATAGATTTTGATCATCTAAAATATTGCCTTTGTTGTTGTTATTAATTGCCGATACAGGTATGCTGCTTTTACTTTTTGTAAAACTTAGGTTGTCTAAATAAATAGGAGGTACTACACCGACTTTGTTTTGAGATACTAAGTTATCGGTTATGCTGTTTAGGTTAAGAATTGATAAAAAAGATTCATTCAAAAGAATTGAAACCGAATTATCAGCAAGTTTGGAACTGCTGGCAGTGTAATTTTTGGTAAGTTGGTATTGAGTGATTGTACCATGAGTATCTCTGGTATTTAAATAACCAACCAGAAATAAAGTAGTTAGTAATACAATACACATCGAAATAGATGGCCATTTTCTGCCGGGATGAAGATTGTTATACACACTATGCCAAACCCTTTTAGAAGGGTACATCCTGAAATCATCAGATTGCTGTTGTATGAAATCTTCAAAACTCACCATATCAGGGTTGTTTTCCATTTGTACAAGCGTTCGTTAGTTGTTTTGGTTTATTTTGGTATTATTTATTAGCTATTGCGATTTTAACATTAACGCCTTTATCTTTTGGCTTATGTAAAATTTTCTTTTTTATTAACACATTTTCCAGCATGGCCTTTGCCCTTGTATACTGCGACCGGCTGGTGCTTTCTTCAATGTCCAGCATATTCCCAATTTCCTTGTGAGAATAGCCCTCAATTGCATACAAATTCAACACAGTTTTATATCCTAACGGAAGCAGGCGTATACATTCTACCACCTCCTTCGCCTGCATAATCGAAGGTATATTTTCCTCCCTTACGCTTATTCCGCTGGCCTGAACGATATCTACACTATCAGAGAACTTTTTATTCTTTTTCAATACATTAATGCAGGTATGAACAACGATGCGCCTAATCCATCCTTCCAGTGCACCTTCGTTTCTAAACTGCTGAATCTGGCAAAAGACCTTGATAAAACCTTCTTGAAGCATGTCTTCAGCATCTTCCCTGTTTCTAGCAAACCTATAGCACACGCCTAGCATACGGGGGCTAAATCGGCTATATAAAGCATCTTGGGAGGCGGCATCATTTCTAAGACATCCAGCCAACATTTGCTCTTCAGTCATATTTGTGCTTGGTTTACACCATAAATATAGGCAAATTGATTTGGTTATTAGCTGCATGTATAAAAAAAGAGGTTTAAATTTCTTGACATTTAAACCCCTTTAATAATTTCAATTAGAAAATTACAGCGTAGCCCTAAGTGTAATAAAATAATTTCTTCCACCGGCAGAAAAACCTGAAGCAAAATAGCGATAGTTTTTATCAAAAATATTTTCTACCCCAAGTTGCAGTTGCAATGCTTTGGTGATAGAAAGATTGCCTCTCCAGTTGGCTGTTACCCAACTCGGGAAACCATCGGCAGTGCCGTATTGAGCATTGTCTTCGCCAGATGCATTCATTTGGTCCAAACGTTTCCAGCCATTGTATAAAATTGAAAGTTCGGTGTTGAAAATCTTGTACCCGTAGCTTAAACTGGTTTTACCGTAAACAGGGGGAATATGATCAAGGGGAATACTGGATACTTTTTTATTGACTAACAAATAGGTGCCGTTAGACTGTTTCTCATAAACCGGTGATGTTTTGGATGCATCCGCATTAAAGCTGCCATGTGTGATGGAAATGGTACTTGCTAAGGTTAATCCACTAATTATTTCTGCATTAAAACCTGCCGTAAATCCATATACGGTTGCTTTATTTACGTTCTGACTTGCCAATACCTGGCTAATGGTTCCATTGTAGTTTATTGAATCCTGCCCATTTAATTGATACGGGGCTTTTACAATTGCGTTGGTGAACAACGTATAAAAGCCTGTCAATTCAAAGCTGAATTTAGCGCCAATTTTTTGCTGGATAGAGATGTCTGCGTTGTAGGTATATTCTGGTTTTATGTCTGCATTCGGTACCACCACCTGTTTTGCTGCTGTAGTAGATTCAAATATTTTTAAGTCATCGAGGTTAGGAGCCCGGAAACCGGATGAAAGGGTTGCCCTAAACACCGTGTTTTTCGATGCTGTGTACACCAAGCCAATATTAGCCGTAACGGCTATATTATTCTGTGTTACAGCTGTGTCGGGAAGCTTAAAAAAAGAATTGTCTTTAATGTAACTTTTAAGGTGTACGGACTGTAAACGAATACCATCATTCAACACCAATTTCTGGTTGCTGAATTTATAAAGATGCTGTGCAAAAACAGCAAAGTAATTCATGTTGTTTTTACCGTCAGGATAACGGGTATCTAAATTTGTTTGTGCCCCGGTAATAATATTTTTGCGAAATGCCGTTGATTTTACATCATTTAGTTGCATATCAACACCAACAGACAGTTCGTTGCTACCCATTATTTTTCTGCCGCTGATGGTGATGCCAAATACTTTTACGTGTTCAATCCTGCTATCAAAACGGTCGTAGCGCCTTAACTCCCTTGTTTGCCTGCTTTCTTCAATATCCTGGTAATTAATATTGATTTTTACAGCATCAAAACCCAATGCTTTTTCTGCATTTAACTCATACGCAGCCAGTAATCTTTTTTGCGGGCCATAGAACCATTCTGCAAAACGGAGTCGGTTGTTTTTTATATCCTGCAACCTGTCGTACCGGGGCACATTGTTGGTATTGGAGAATTGGAAATTTAATGAGTGGGTTATGCGTTCACTTTGTTTAAACAATAATTTCTGCATGATGTCCCATTGTTTGTAACCAGAAAACTTTTGGACGTTTCTGCCGCTGTTGGCCACTATATCATCTACATTGTTGTTGGTAACAACAAATGAATCCCTGCTGCCAAAATTGGGATATTTCTCGGGGTAGTGGCTGCCCATTTTCATATCTCCAAAATCGCTGAAGTTGTAGGATTGAAGCCAGGCAAATTTTTTGCCACCAATGCTGGCATCAACATGAAAAGTTTTTTCGTTGTTTACCGAACTATAGCGGCTAAATGCAGAACCGGTAACCAGCGTTTTTTTTGTGCCTGATAAGACTGGAGATTTTGTAATTAAATGGATAGCACCACCCAGTGCATCGCTGCCGTAAATGGTGGAGCTGGGGCCGTAAAGCACTTCTACCCTGCTAAGCATATTTTGATCGGCAGTCATAATATTTTGTAAATGGCCACTCCGGTAAATGGCATTGTTCATTCGTACACCATCAATTACCAATAAAATCCTGCTTGCCTCAAAGCCCCGTATAACAGGGCTGCTGCCACCTTGTTGACTTTTTTGTACAAATACTTTACCCGTATTTATCAGCAGATCACCCATATTTTGTGCATTGGTTTGAGCCATGGTTTTTGCACTTATTACGTCAATTAACTGAGCAACATTTTTTTTCTTTTCTTTAAAATTATTGGCAGAAATTACAATTTCATCCATTGTGATATTCCTCTGTGTGGTATCCACTACAGGAAAATTTTGCGCATAAGTAACTGGTGCCACCATATAGGAGAGCATTACAAAACATATTTGTTTCATTTAGTAAATATTGGTAAACAGGCTATGCATTTTGTCACAAAGCCCATCATGTATTATGAGATTGAGATAAGAGGAGACTGTGTATTAACTCAAATTTCGTGGAGGAGGTGTAACGATAGGGTAATACATTGAAACAATTGTTTCTTCACCTACAGGTAAAATATTACCACCAAAAAAAATAAATTGAAGACTTACGATAGTAGAATCCGGCGACTGAGTAAATGCCGGAGAAAAAATAGATTTTAGCAACAATAATTGCAGCGGAGTAGGTTGTTCATTTTTACTGTTGACAATTTGCAAAAAGGTTGTTTTCAGAAGTTCTTCCTCTTCATCAAACAGACCCGTAAGGGTTGTAGAATCTGATGCAATTGTGTAGGCTTTAACATCAAATAATTTACCTTTTATCAATAATTCTTTTCCTTCTTTTATCCAATGCAGGTCGCCAGTAGAAAAGCAATAAGTGCTAACATAACCCTGCTCCATTTTTTCCAACATGTGGTGCTGTATCAATTGCTGTTTAACTAAAAACAGTAACGTAAAAAACAAAGGAACACCTATCAATAGCAACAGCCATGCTGCTACTATTTTTTTATATGATCTATTTGTTTTTTGCAAACCGGCAACGGGGATTTTATTGTTTCTTTTTAAGACTATCAGCAGGGTATTTTTGCTGCATGGAATCTTTTAAGGCTTTCGCCCAATTAGAAAGTGAAAGCTTTTGGGGCTCACTTAATAAAGCATTTCTGTGTATTAATGTGTAGGAACTCAGCGGCATTTCATCTTCTTTTAGCTGTTCAATAATTTCCCCCAGCTTTTTATACTGGCGCCTTAAACTGTAGCTGGCAAATTCATTGAAGTTGATTTCTTTTTTACCTTCCTCAATATGGTCATTCAACAACCAGGCTGCCGGCTGTATAGATGCATACCAGGGATAGATGGAATTATTACTGTGGCAATCGTAGCA
>JANPNY010000003.1:0-10878 GCA_031427745.1 Chitinophagaceae bacterium
TTATTCATTTTTATTAAAATAATTTGTTGTTTCAGTAGCCAAATCTTAAAATTGTAACTTTCTAAAAAACATCAACTTCTATTTACTCCCCACAAAATGAATCTGGTCCAATTAAAAAGGCAATTTTATAACAGTTGTGTCACTGCATTTAATTTGTATGACACTATCTTTTCCTACACCCGGCGTGCTAAGCTTTTCAGCCCGGATTCTATGACGCCCTACTTTCGGGTAGGTAAAGTAAATGCTGTCTGCAGGTAGTTTAACAGAAAAGGTTGAATCAAATAATTTATAGGTTTCTGCAGCGCTGTTGGTAATCTTTAATGTTCCCGTTTCCGACAACACAGCATATCCATACAAAATAAAACCTTCTACCAACGGGCGGTTTAGTGTTGTTTGACTGGCCCGGTTGTTTTTGCAGCCTTTTTCTGCAAGCCAGTTGTAAACGGCAACATTAAGGTCAGGATAATACAATATTCCGCTGCTATCAGCTATTCTTACGATACCCGTATCAGCAGCATTTTTGTACAACCTCACTACTGTGCCGGCAACACTCAAACCTTTGTCGTCTTTTAAAGTAATCATCAGCCTTGTTTTCAATTTTTCCGGTGGCTGTATTTTAGCGCAACTAAAAAAAAGTAAGCAGGTCTGCAATAATAACAGGACAAATACAGGTGCAGTAGTTTTCATTTAATAGCTATTATAAATTGACATTAGGTTAATGAATTTAACAGGATTAATTTTTTGGTTCCCATGTTGGGTGCATTTAAAATTATCGCAGCGGATTAAAGGGTTGCCAACCTTCGTAAAGAGATTTATAAGTTAAAAAGAATTTTTAAAAGGTTGGCAACCCTTGCGACAATTTTAAATGCACCCCCCATGTTCGGCACCGGCCTCATAAAAAAGACGTTAAAAAAAATTAAAATGATCTTACATCTAAATTTTCATCCGGGCGCTCTTATTCAATTGAAACACATGAAACTAAACGATGCTCAATTTTTGCTTTGACAGCTCAACTTTAAAATTCACTTTGGCATTAAGTGCGTTGAACACTTTGATTACTGTGTCGAACCGGGCGTTTGTGAAGTTATTTTCTAGTTTTGAAATTTGTGCTTTTTGAACACCCACCATTTGCCCAAGTTGTTCCTGTGTCAAATTTTGGTGTGTCCTTGCTTCTTTTATTGCACTGCCCAATAATTCCAATTTTAATTCATACTCGAAAGCATCACGTCTTTTTGAACCAACCTTGCCAACGTGTTTGTCAATCATTTTGTCGAGTGAAACAGCTTTTAATTTTTTAGATGACATTGTTAATTTATTTGATCTAAACTGTCCATAAATTCAACGGCTTCAGGAAGAAATTCGACATTGAATCTTTCGGTCATTACCTTGTTTTGATAAAGCTAGAGGTTTCCTATTAAAGAAACAATTTTAAATTAGCAATGTGCTCAATATGTAGCGTACAATAGCTGTATGTAGGATGACACAGGTCTTGTTACACGGCCGTAGGTTCTACAATGCCCTCCCCTATCCCAACGTTTTTATTGCATTTTCCAGCATGGCTTTGGTTTGTTCATCAGGCGCCTGTGGCAAGGCTGCTTTGGCAAGTTGCAACGCTTTTTTGTAATCACCCATGGCCGAGTAAATACGCATCATGCCTGCATTGGAAGGCCATGCACCTTTATATTTTGTAAAGTTTTTATTAAATACTTCCCCACCGCCCACGAAAAGTCCGGTATTGCTAAATTTTGAAATGCAACCAAAAATAACAGCTGTCTGTGTTAATTCACCGGGTGCTACAGCTTACAACCTGCTTTCCAAATTCAACCCATGTTCTTTTGCAGTTTCCCTTGCCAATTCATATCCTGCATCTGCATGCCGAATTACGCCCATTCCGGGATCGTTGCGAAGTACACGTTGTAGCCGTAAAGCCGCGTCAGCAGTGCCATCAGCAACAATTACCATACCTGCATGTATGCTATAGCCCATGCCTACGCCACCTCCATGATGTAGCGAAACCCAACTGGCACCTCCGGCTGTGTTTACGAGTGCATTCAAAATGGGCCAGTCGGCCACCGCATCGCTGCCATCCATCATGGCTTCGGTTTCCCGGTTGGGACTTGCCACGCTGCCGGTATCCAAATGATCACGGCCAATTACGATGGGGGCTTTTACCTTGCCTGTTCGAACCAATTCGTTAAACGCCAGTCCGGCCTTTTCTCTTTCGCCCTGGCCCAGCCAGCAAATGCGGGCGGGTAGTCCCTGGAACGCAATTTTTTCCTGCGCCATTTTCATCCAGCGCAGCATGCTGTTGTTTTCGGGAAAAAGATTGATGATGCATTCATCGGTAACGGCGATATCGGCAGGGTCGCCACTGAGTGCTGCCCAGCGGAAGGGACCTTTTCCTTCGCAAAACAAAGGACGAATATAAGCCGGCACAAATCCCGGGAACAAACTGCCCGAATCACCGTTTGGTGCTCTTGCAGCAAGCGGTGCAAAGTCTGCCTCCAAATGACCCTGTTTGCCTTCCTGTTCAAGCGCTCTTGCCCGCAGGTTATTGCCATAGTCGAAGGTGATAGCACCTTTGTCCTTCAGTTGCAACATCAGTTGTACATGCAGGTGCATGCTTTCGTAACTAAGGGCGAGGTAATGAGCAGGATCTGTAGTTCGAAGCAGGTTGGCTTCGGCGTTAGTGAGTGTGTGCGGAACATAGCCAATCAGCGGATCGTGGGCACTGGTTTGGTCAGTGAGCGTATCGGGGATAATATCTCTTTGTATCAGCCTGTCCAGCAAATGAACAGCATTGCATACAACACCCACACTCCTGGCGATACCTTCCCTGCGGTAATGGATAGCCGCATTGATGGCTTCGTCGATGCTGGTATGTTTTTCGTCGAGATATTTTGTTTCTATCCGTTTGTCTATGCGCCACTCCTCTACTTCTGCAATAAGTGCTACGCCACCATTCATAGTGATGGCCAGCGGTTGAGCGCCACCCATGCCACCCAGCCCGGCTGTTACGTTTAATGTAAAGCGAAGGGAAGCCCCCCCACCCCCCAAAGGGGGGCTTTGGGAAGCAGTATTCATTATGCCAGTTTCTTTCAATTGGGGGACGTGGGCGCCGAAGTGTTTGTTGGCAATGGCAGCGTAGGTTTCATAGGTGCCCTGCACTATGCCTTGCGAGCCAATGTAAATCCAGCTGCCTGCGGTCATTTGCCCGTACATCATCAGGCCTTTTTTTTCAAGCTCGTCAAAGTGTTGCCAGTTGGCCCAATTGGGCACTAACTGGCTGTTGCTGATGAGCACCCTTGGAGCATCTTTATGTGTTTGTAATATGCCAACGGGCTTGCCACTTTGTATTAATAATGTTTCATCGTTCTCCAGTATTTTTAGTGCAGCTATGATTTTATCAAGGGCTTCAAAATTGCGGGCAGCTTTACCACGACCTCCATACACAATTAAATCATCGGGTCGTTCGGCTACTTCGGGATCGAGGTTGTTGAGGAGCATACGCAGGGCCGCTTCCTGTATCCAGCCTTTGCAATTTAATAAAGTGCCCGTGGGGGTTTTGTATTTGATGGAATCGTACTGTTGGGTGGTGCTAGGCATTGTGCAATTTTTATTAATGTTTTTGTAATTAAGTTAGGATAAAATATCTTTTTATTTATGTTTTAAGATGTCGCAATTTAAATGGTCAGCTAATAACAGATCATTAATAAAAAGATGCTTTTTAGTTTTGCTAAACCTTCGACAGCTCTCTCAAAAGTAAGGACGAATTGTGCAATTAAAAAAGTGCATTAAAAATTGTCGGTGTACATTTATTAAATGTGGTGTTGCCACCAGTGGCCGACATTTTTAAACCTACCCAAAAAAATTCTTTTTAGAAAACCCCGACTAATTTTATTACCTTAACACTCTCTACTGAAAGCTCGCCTGCTTACTCCTCCTTTGAAATCATTTTGGTAATTGAGTTTATTATTATTAACCATAAAACACAACCATCATGAAATTAATTTATGCTTCAGCCTTGCTGTTCCTCGTGTCCTGTAACAGCTCCGGTGACAAAGAAACTATCAAGATGCCGGGGGCTTACAAAATGTTATCCAGTAATGTAAAGACAGACAAAACAGATTCTACCTACACCAACGTTCATCAGCTAAAAATATATACTGATAGCTACATGATGTATGCAAATGTTAATTCGCCCGATTCATTAAGTGCTTTCGGTATTGGCACTTACAGTATGGACAATGACACTATTAAAGAAAGAGTAATTTTTAATGCTTTTGATTCTACAAAAAGCACCGGTACCAGCATCTTTACGTTGATTGTTGAAAAAACGGCTAAAGGTTACAAACAGGTAATACCAGACATGCCCGGGCAAGATAATAAGCCTATGAAACTTACTGAAGAATATGAGTCTATTGGCCCCGCCGGTACAACGCCTTTGGATGGTGCATGGAAACAAACCAGTGCTTTTACAGTAATGGGGAAAGATACCAGCAGCAACATAAACAATCAATATAAAACCTACTATGCAGGCCATGTAATATGGGGGCACAATTATACCGATTCTCTTAACAAAATCCACACCGGCGTTGGTTTTGGAAAATTTGAGATGAAAGGCAGCGATAAAGTAACAGAATCCGTTGAGGCCAGCACTTATTACCAGGTAAGGGGCAAGAGTGTTGATATTGATATTAAAATGAAAGGAACGGACGAATTCAAACAGACCATCACTAATGCCGATGGTAGTAAAAATGTGGAAATTTACCAGCGGTTGAAATAACTACAATATTGGTTGAATGAAAAAAGCTCAACAGGCAAATGTCTGTTGGGCTTTTTTTTTGGATTTTAATTGTAACCTTTCTGAAAAAAATCACGAAGCAAAAAAGTAAAACACATCAACCCTACGCAGCTAAGCCTTTGCCATTAAAGTAGCCATCAATACCTCAATAATCTTCCTACAACCTTACCTTAAATTAGATACCTTCACGCCTCAAAAAAATAAAAAAATGAGTATTCATATTAGTGCCAAACCGGGTGAAATTGCAAAAATTGTTTTATTGCCCGGCGATCCACTGCGGGCAAAATATATTTCCGATACCTATTTACAGGATGCAAAACTGGTGAGTAGTACAAGAAATATTTATTTTTATACTGGTACTTACAAAGGCGTGCAGGTTTCGGTAGGCGCCAGTGGAATGGGCTGTTCGTCGATAGGTATTTACTCTTACGAATTGTATACGGAATACGAGGTGGATTGCATTATCCGCATTGGCACTTGCGGTGCCTATACTACCGGTTTAAAATTGTTCGACCTGATAAATATAGAAGTTGCTGCAAGCGAATCTACCTATGCAAAATATGCGTGGGGCATTGAAGGCAACGCTATTACTCACCAGGGTAAGGCATTTGATTTAATCAAATCAACTGCTGCAGAAATTGCGCTACAATTAAATTGCTGTGCCATTCATAGTAGTGATATTTTTTATCGTTCTACAACTAACATCCCTGCGGTAGCGGTACAACACAATTGTCTTGCTGTAGAGATGGAAGCCTTTGCTTTGTTTGCCAATGCCCAATATTTGGGTAAAACAGCCGCTGCATTATTAACGGTATCTGATATTATCCCGACACACGAAAAAATTTCTGCTGATCAACGGGAGCAGGCCTTATTGCCCATGATGGAACTTGCCCTTGAGGCTGCGTTAAAATTGGCGGAGAGGTAACCAGTAATGAGCGTTTGTAACATTTTACCTCCATCTTTCAACATTAATTTTAAACAATGGCTGTTATGTAGTTCCTATCATTGCAAATCAGCCAATCTATTGGTGATTGCCCCCAATCTCAAAGAACTTAACTTTGCCACAAACGAAAATAATGACCAGGCTCTCCGTCAACATAAATAAAATAGCTACCCTCCGCAACAGTCGTGGCGGTAACAATCCGGATTTGATTAAAACAGCTCTTGATATAGAGCGCTTTGGGGCAGATGGCATTACAGTACATCCCCGGCCAGACGAACGGCATATCCGCTATGCGGATGTAGTTGATTTAAAAAAAGCTATAAAAACAGAATTGAATATTGAAGGCAATTGTACTGAAGATAAATTTGTAGCGTTGGTATTAGCCAACAAGCCTGCACAGGTTACCCTGGTTCCGGATGCACTAGGACAACTAACCAGCAACCATGGCTGGAATACGATTGAACACAAAGATTACTTAATTAAAATGATCAGCCTGTTTAAAAAGGCCGGCATACGCACGTCCATCTTTGTAGATCCATTGCAGGAAATGGTAGAGGGTGCAGCCGCTACCGGCACCGACAGGATTGAATTGTACACAGAAGGCTATGCAAAAGAATATGCTGCGGGCAGTAAAGCAACAGCCATTGAGCCGTTTATAAAGGCGGCAACAAAAGCAAATGAACTGGCACTGGGCATTAATGCGGGCCATGATTTGGACCTGCAAAACCTTCAGTATTTTGCACAACATATCCCGGGTTTAATGGAAGTATCCATCGGCCATGCATTGATATGTGACGCTATTTATTTAGGTTTGGAAAATACCGTGCAATTGTATCAACGGCAGCTTAAATAGTGCCATCAAAAAACAAGCAGATGAACAACGAGGTTATAAGAAATTTACTGGAAGCACTTGAATATTCTGCAGAGAATGTTCCCCTGCGGCTGCAGGTGGCAGATATGATGATGGAGGAAAAATTGTATGAAGAAGCATCTGCCCAATACCAGGAAGTACTTAACCGGAATTATGGAAATGCAAGGGCTACCTCGGGGCTTGCCTCCAGCTACTATTACCAGAAAAAATATTCGGCAGCCATTGTGGTGTACGAACAACTACAGGGCACTCTTACAAGGGATGACAGTACTTTGTACATAAAATGCCTGATACAGGAAAACTCTATCCCGCAAGCCATTGAAGTGTACCAGCAATTACTATCCGGGTATCCCGATTTCTCAGATGAGGAAATTGATAAAAGCCTACGTACTTCCGCCCATGATGATCTGGACGATCTTTTTGGTGATTTTGATCCGGGAGGTGATGAAGGCTATTTTATGGAAAAACCCAACCTGCGTTTTAAAGATGTGGGCGGTATGCAAAAAGTAAAAGAAGAAATATCCATCAAAATAATTCAACCACTTAAAAACCCCGACCTGTTTAAAGCCTTTGGCAAAAAAAGTGGTGGTGGTATTTTATTGTATGGACCTCCGGGCTGTGGCAAAACTTTTATTGCTAAAGCAACCGCAGGAGAAATTGATGCCAAATTCATCAGCATTGGTTTGCATGATATTTTAGACATGTGGATTGGCAACAGCGAAAAAAACCTGCATGATATTTTTGAAATGGCCAGGCGTAATAAACCCTGTGTATTATTCTTTGATGAAGCCGATGCATTGGGTGCCAGCAGAAGCGATTTAAAACAATCTGCCATGCGGCATGTAATCAACCAGTTTTTGGCAGAACTGGATGGCGTGGAAGCCGATAATGAGGGTGTACTGATTTTGGCAGCCACTAACGCACCCTGGAATGTAGATGCAGCTTTCCGGCGGCCGGGCAGGTTCGACAGGGTTATTTTTGTAGCTCCGCCAGAGGAAATCACCCGGGAAGAAATTTTAAAAACCTTACTGACAGATAAGCCTGCAGAAAATATTGATGTGAAAAAAATTGCAGCCGCTACAACCGACTATTCCGGCGCAGACCTTACCGCCATCATTGACATTGCTGTAGAAGAAAAGTTAAGAGAATCAATTCTTAAAGGAAGTATTCAGCCGATCAATACCAAAGATTTACTGGCGGCTGTAAAAAAGCATCGGCCCACCACATTAGAGTGGTTTGCATCTGCCAGGAATTATGCCCTATATGCCAATGAATCCGGTCTATACGACGACATATTGAAATACCTTAAAATTAAAAAGTAAATCACTTTTATCACCAATCCTTTACTTAAAATAATCAAGCTAAACAACTAAGCTTTTTAAACGCCAAAAGCTGCCAAATTTTTTATGAGTGATACATTCCAGTTTATTGAAAGAGCAAGGTTATTGCTGGAACAGGGCCGGGTAAATGATGCAGTAAAACAAATTAAAAATGCGTTGCAACAGGATCCTGATAATGATATGGCACTTGCGCTGTATGCCCGTTGCCAATTCGATCAAAAAGATTTTGATGGTGGCATTGAGACGCTCTATAAAGCCATTTATATTGACCCGGAAAACAGTTATTATTACTACCTGATTGCATTTGGTTATTACCGTAAAGATTTAAATATACAGGCGCTTGAAAAGTTGAATCAATCCATCGCTCTCAATCCATATTTTGCAGAGAGTTTTGGACTGATGGGGTATGTGTATTGTGACGAAAAAAACTTTAAACTGGCACTGGAAAAAGCGAATGAAGGGCTGGCAACAGACCCCGATAATATTACCTGCCTTAATGTAAGATCGATTGCATTAAATAAAATGAAGCAGACCGATGCAGCAGTGGAAACCATGGAACATGCACTAGCACAAGACCCGGACAATGAGTTCACTCATTCAACCATTGGATGGAATTATTTAGAGAAAGGCAACAACAAAGTGGCAGCCACACATTTTAGAGAAGCGCTCCGTATAAACCCCAATATGAACAATGCAAAACAAGGTTTAAAAGAAGCGCTGAAATCGAAAATACCACCGTATAAATGGCTGCTTCAATACAGTTTCTGGATAAACAACCAGGGAAAAAAAACGAGGTGGATTATACCCTTGGCACTGTATTTTGGTGTACGTATTTTATCAACAGCATTTAATCAAAGTAAAAGCACCGAATCTATAGCCGGCTTTATCGTTGGCCTGTACCTGTTGTTTGTATTAACCTCCTGGCTAATTAATCCGGTGGCTAATTTTATGTTGTTGTTTCATAAAGATGGAAAATATGCGTTGGATCTTACAGAAAAAAAATCAGCGATATCGGTGGTGGCTTCCCTGTTTGCAGGAATTACATGCCTACTGATGAGTTATTTTTTACAAGCCGGCAACGATACGCTATCAACATCCATGCTTGCAGCTGGTATTGCTTTTATGGTGATGGCACTGCCACTGGGCAGAATTCAATATCCTCTTTCCTTTAATGGTTACGACACTCAAAATAAACTAGCACTTGGATTATCAGGGCTGGGTATTTTAACCGTTGTATTCGCCTTTATTTATCTACCGGTAGCCTTTGTTACAGGGGCATGCTTTCTTGTTATTTTTGTTATAAACAGTTGGATAGGCGTTTTTAGAAAATAAGATTGGTTGTTTAGGTATGTTAGAGAAGATGTCTTTATTATCAAATGCTAAAATCTCTTACCATCCGGGAAATTAATGAATAGGTTAGTTGAAATATTAGAGAGATAGAAAGAGCCCTGTTGCTATGATCGTTGCCAGGCATCAATAAAAATGCTGAAGGTGATTATCCACTACCGCCTTCATCATTTGGGTTCCCTGAGAAAATGAAGGCCCAAAGAATTCCATAAACATCCCAAAAAATAATTTTTATTTTAAATATTGCATTCAAACGGTGTTGGTTTCATTTTGGGTTTCCTATCGATAAATTCGGGTAAAAAAATCCGGATTTAAAATTTGATTTGTAATACTTTTCACCGCAAAATTAATTTCAATCCTGACGGGATTTGATGTTTGTAGAAAAATCATCCGGGCGCCCTGTGCTAAACAATTGGGCAATGTCATTAAGTTAAGAATTTGGATGTATAAATAATATCACCCCTTTGGGCAATATCATTAAGTTAGACATTCTATGTGCCGTTAGGAACATTATGTCGGTAGAAATTTTAGGTAAATTGTTGAGGCGTTCCGTAGGAATGCTATCTGCAATGCAACATGGCCCACATAACATGCCTAACGGAACGTAAATTATTGGTGATCCTTGTGCTTACCGACATAGTGCCCCGATGGGCAAGGCTTCTATCTTAACCAAACGAAATTGCCCGTAAGGGTTATGAAATAAATTATGTGAATTTAAATCTATAATAATAACATCCATTCGAAATCTTAAGCCTGAAAGGCTGGTATTATTATAAGAAACCGTACAAGAATACGAGCTAAAACCCCAAAGGGGTGGCATTAAGAAATAAATTGGCTTAACTTAATGACATTGCCCGTAGGGGTGACATTAAAAAGTAGTTTAGCTTAACTTAACGACATTGCCCACCGGGGTCAAATATTTTGCTTTATTATTAAAATCACATTTGCTGGTATTGTGAATAAATAACCGTTTGCAAAAGCAAACGCCCTGGTTGTATCTTTTTGACCAACCGGCAAAGCGTTGTAATCTAAAACTGTAATTAATTTCATATAATTTCCGATTTACTGTGTGCCGCTTTTCCAAAATTTGTTTACCAATGCTGTGGATAATTATAACTAGCTATCTCATTACTGATTTTTTTTCTCCCTGCCTTTGGATGTTGGTCAAAAGACCAGCATTGGCGTATGCTGAGTAGGTTACTTATTTTAAAGGCTTACCAACAAGGGCAAAATCGAAATCCTTTCTGCTTTAGTTGCCTTAGTGGATTCAATAACTCTTTGCTAAACCAAATGCCCCGGTTGTGTCTTTTTTGACCAACCGGCGAAGCGTTGTAATTTAATACTGTAGCTAATTTCTTAAATTATTGTGTGCTGTTTTCCTAAAGTTGTTTACCAATGTTTTGGATGATATCAACATACATACTCATTGCTAAAACCCTTTTTGCTCCGTCCCCTTCGGATGTTAGTCAAAAGACCAACATTGGCGTATGCTGAGTAGGTAGTAATCATTCAACACAATTTTTAAAAAAATCTGTCGAAATAAAAAGTTACTGGTCAATATAATGTAAGTTTA
>JANPNY010000004.1:0-12339 GCA_031427745.1 Chitinophagaceae bacterium
ATAACAGTTTCAACAGCCAACGAACTTCGCCTGACGGCAGAAGAATTTGAATTGATCAAAGAAAAGATCGGACGTACACCCAATTTTACGGAGCTCTGTTGCTTCAGTGCTATGTGGAGTGAACATTGCAGTTATAAAAACTCTATCAAATGGTTAAAAACATTACCCCGGGACGGCAAAAAAATGCTTGTAAAAGCAGGAGAAGAAAATGCCGGGCTAATGGACATCGGTGATGGCTATGGTGTTGTATTTAAAATTGAAAGCCATAACCATCCCAGCGCTATTGAACCTTTTCAGGGAGCGGCTACAGGCGTGGGTGGAATACATCGGGATATTTTTACAATGGGTGCAAGGCCAATTGCATCTTTAAATTCGTTGCGCTTTGGTAATTTAAAAGATAGCAAAACACAGCATTTGTTGGCAGGTATAGTGCACGGTATTGGGCATTATGGGAATTGCTTTGGTGTGCCAACTGTAGGTGGTGAAATTTATTTTGAAGATTGCTACCATACTAATCCGCTGGTAAATGCAATGAGTGTGGGTATTTTGAAAAACGGAACCACTGTATCTGCCACATCCGGCAATGTAGTGGGCAACCCGGTATTTTTTGTAGGAAGTGCAACTGGTAAAGATGGTATTGGCGGCGCATCGTTTGCATCAGCCAATATTACAGCAGACAGTGCTGAAGATTTACCAGCTGTGCAGGTAGGGGATCCTTTTCAGGAAAAAAAATTATTAGAAGCATGCCTTGAAGTAATACAAACAGGTGCAATAGTGGGCATGCAGGATATGGGTGCTGCAGGTATCATCTGCTCTACTGCAGAAATGAGTGCTAAGGGCAAGGCCGGAATGAGGATAGACCTTGATAAAGTGCCCATGCGGCAGAAAAACATGAAAGCATGGGAATTATTGTTAAGTGAAAGCCAGGAACGCATGTTGATGGTGATTGAAAAAGGAAAGGAGGCTGTTGTATTGGCCGTATTTGAAAAATGGGATTTACCCTGCAGTGAAATTGGAAGCGTTACGGACGATGGCCTTCTGCATTTTTACATGAATGGAAATTTAGAAGCAACATTACCAGCTGAAGAATTGGTACTAGGAGGCGGTGCGCCTCAATACGACAGAGAATATAAAAAACCTGCTTATTTTGATAAAATAAAAACATTTAATCCTGCTTCAATTGAGGAACCTGCCGATTGTAAAAACATTGCCCAACAATTAATAGGCATTCCAAATATTGCCAGCAAACGTTGGATATACGACCAATATGATAGTATGGTTGGCGCAGGTACGGTAAGTACAAATGCTCCTAGTGATGCTGCGATTGTATTGGCAAAACCAACTAACAAAGCACTGGCTCTTACAACCGACTGCAACAGTCGCTATGTATTTGCAGATCCATATAAAGGGGCCATGATAGCAGTGGCAGAGGCGGCAAGAAACATCGTATGTAGCGGTGGAGAGCCACTAGGTGTTACCAACTGTCTTAATTTTGGCAACCCATATATGCCAGAGGTTTATTACCAGTTTGTACATGCTATTAAAGGTATGGGTGAGGCATGCATAAAATTTGATACGCCGGTTACAGGTGGAAATGTAAGCTTTTACAATCAACACCCTGAGGGTGCTGTATACCCCACCCCTACTATTGGGATGGTGGGAATACTTGAAAATGCAGCCGACAAAATGACAATGGATTTTAAAAAAGCAGGTGATGTAATTTACCTGATAGGCAAAAGCAGCAATGATATTAACAGCAGCGAATACCTCCACAAAATCCATGGCATAGAATTCAGTCCGGCTCCGCAATTTGATTTGGATGAAGAGTACCAGTTACAAAAAGCGGTTACTACTTTAATAAAACAAAAACTAATTGTTTCTGCCCATGATGTAAGTGAAGGCGGATTGTTTGTAACGCTTACAGAGGGTGCCTTTAACAATAATCTTGGCTATGATATCATCTCTAATATCAACGTGAGAAAAGATGCTTTTTTATTTGGTGAAGCTCAAAGCCGGGTGGTTGTTTCCATAGCTGCGGAAAATGAAGTGGCATTTAAAACAGCGATTCATTTGTTGGAGGTTCCTTTTGAAAAGCTGGGTACAGTTACCGAAAAAAATATTTTAGTTGACGGAGATGACTGGGGTAATATTGGTGACTGGAAAGCAAAGTATGATAATGCGATCGGCGATTTGCTGGCTAAAGAAATTTAATAATACTACTGCTGCTTGTTAATGCACGCATTAGGCAGATAATTAAAAAGCGCTCTTTTACCGGAGCGCTTTTACTTTTATATCCAACCTGATTTTTGATTAAAAAAAGAAAAACCTCACAATCAGCGAGGGCTTTCTTTTTAATTTTGTTTTGCAAATAATCACATTTGCAAATTGCTTTATTTCACTTCTTCAAACTGTGCATCTTCTACATGATCTGCGTTGGCACTACCGTTGCCTTGCGGCTGTTCGGCACCACCACCCTGAGGCTGTTGTGCACCGGCGTCCTGCGTAGCCTTGTACATTTCTTCGCTGGCTACTTTCCATGCTGCGTTCATTTCTGCAACTGATGTATCAATTGCTGCAACATCCTGTAACTTATGAGCCTCTTTCAATTTTACTAAAGCTGCTTCAATTGGTGCTTTTTTGTCGGCACTAATTTTATCGCCATACTCTTTCAATTGCTTCTCTGTTTGGAATATCAAACTATCGGCCTGGTTAATTTTCTCTACTTTTTCTTTTTCTGCCTTATCGGTTGCTTCGTTGGCCTTAGCCTCTGTCTTCATTTTTTCAATTTCCTCTTTGCTTAAACCACTACCTGCTTCAATACGGATGTTGTGGCTTTTACCAGTGCCTTTGTCTTTAGCAGTTACATGCAAAATACCATTGGCATCAATATCAAATATCACTTCAATTTGTGGAACTCCTCTTGGTGCCGGTGGAATGTCAGTAAGGTTAAAACGTCCGAGACTTTTGTTCTGCGTTGCCATTGGTCTTTCGCCTTGTAACACATGGATCTCAACGCCAGGCTGGTTTTCGCTTGCCGTACTAAATACTTCTGATTTTTTTGTTGGGATGGTTGTGTTACTTTCAATTAATCTTGTCATAACACCGCCCATTGTTTCAATACCAAGGCTTAGTGGAGTAACATCTAACAGCAATACATCTTTTATCTCTCCTGTTAGTACACCACCTTGTATGCATGCACCCACTGCAACAACCTCATCCGGATTTACACCTTTGTTGGGTTTTTTTCCAAAAAATTTTTCAACAATTTCCTGCACTTTAGGGATACGGGTACTACCGCCAACCAATATCACTTCGTTGATTTCGCTTAAAGCTAAACCAGCATCTTTCAATGCTAACTCACATGGTTTTAAGCATCTTTCAAACAGGCTATCTGCTAATTTTTCAAACTGTGCCCTGGTTAATTTTTTTACCAAATGCTTAGGTACTCCATCAACTGCAGTTACATAAGGTAAATTAATTTCTGTTTCGGAAGAAGAAGACAATTCCACTTTAGCTTTTTCAGCAGCTTCTTTTAAACGCTGCCATGCCATTGGATCTTTACGCAAATCAATTGCCTCATCCTTTTTAAATTCTTCTGCCAGCCAATCCATGATAACTTTATCAAAATCGTCACCACCTAAATGGGTATCACCATTGGTACTTTTTACTTCAAAAACACCATCTCCTAATTCAAGTATGGAAATATCAAATGTTCCACCGCCTAAATCGAAAACAGCAATTTTTTGATCCTGGTTCTTTTTATCAAGTCCATAAGCCAATGCTGCTGCCGTTGGTTCATTAATAATTCTGCGAACTGTAAGGCCTGCAATTTCACCGGCTTCTTTAGTAGCCTGGCGTTGTGCATCATTGAAATAAGCTGGAACGGTAATAACAGCTTCTGTTACTTCCTGGCCAAGATAATCTTCTGCAGTTTTTTTCATTTTCTGCAAAATCATTGCACTTATTTCTTGTGGCGTATACATCCTGCCATCTATGTCAATACGAACTGTATCATTGTCACCTTTTACCACTTTATAACTGCTATGGCTGATATCTGTAGTTACTTCATTCCATTTATGCCCCATGTAACGCTTAACACTCATAATGGTATTAGCGGGGTTTGTAATAGCCTGGCGTTTTGCAGGATCGCCTACTTTACGTTCGCCATTTTTCAAAAAAGCAACAATAGAAGGTGTTGTGCGGCGCCCTTCATCATTAGCTATTACCACTGGCTCGTTGCCTTCCATCACAGCAACACAGCTATTGGTGGTTCCTAAATCTATACCTATTATTTTTCCCATGATTAATATATTTTATGTTCATTGTAGCTTGTCAATGATTGTGCCATGGGACATTTAATGAAAAATTGGCAGTACAACCCATTCGTAACAGGTAAATACTTATGGCAGAGCGAATTATTAAGAGTAAAACGAATAGATAAAACGAGGAACATATGGGTTGAATTCCTAAACCACTTCTTCCTTTACTTTAAAGGTAAAATATTGCTGCGTAAAATAACTGAGCGTTACTACAAAGCATGTTACAAAAACCTGGGCCATCACCGGATGCAGATGCAGGTATTTAACCAATATTTTTAACAGGACATAATTAATGGTAAGATTACTGATAAAGGATAAGAAATACCTGAATAATTGTATACGTCCTCTTAAATTGGAAGCAATAAATACAACATGTTTATTAAGCATAAACCCAATAAAAAACACCGTGCCCGAAGAAATTAATAGTGCAAGGCTGTAAGACTCAAAAGCATAAAACCCTATATCTACTATTTGTCCTTTTAAAACAAATTGGTACAGAGAACTAAATATTATAAAACCCAATAAAACATTAAAACCACCGCAAGCAGCATAGCGAAATGTTTGTAATGGCATTATCCTTTTAAATGGGGGATAAAAAAAGTTAATAACAGATATGATACTATTTCTCATTGTTAAAAAGTGGGCAAATATAACCCCAAATTGGTGCGAAATATAAACTATGCGTAAATCATTAACCATTTAGAAGCAAAAAATCCCGTCATTAAAATGACAGGATTTTTGTAGCTGTTAAAGCCAATTATTTAATTAGAATGTATACCTTATAGCAAACCCACCCCAGTCGCCGGAAAAACCATTTTTATAATGATCACCAAATTCAAAGGATGGTTGCCAGTCGAGCGATAAATTGATAGGTGCACCATTGAATTTATAATCCAATCCAAGCACGCCATCTATACCAATTCCAACATAGCTGGTGCCTTTATAATTATCCCTATAATACTTGTCATTATAAAATCCCACATGTGCTCCTGGTCCTATGTACCACTTCAATCCCGGGGCGCCATTGATATTGCCGTGGATTTCATATAAGCCGGTTATACGTACACCTCTGTCAAAGAAATAACCGATACCTTCCAATGCTACATCCGACTTTATAAAATGCTTTAGCGTTACAGCACCCGGATAAAATTTTACACCTAATGCGGTTGTATAACTGGAACCTCTTGCTCCAGTTTTTTGTGCCGAGACAGTTAGTATGCAAAACAGAACTGCTATACTACTTAATAAAATTGCCTTTCTCATAATCTTAAATTTTTGTTTATTTAAATCATCCTTGAAATAATCATGCCGAAAATCATTATTCAAAATTTATCAGTATTTTATCAACTATACAATTCTTCTTTTATTTCTTTTACTCTTGCATCTTCCAGGTATTCATCGTACGTCATCAGGCGATCGATCATTCCCTTTGGTGTAATTTCTATTATCCGGTTGGCCACCGTTTGCATAAACTGATGATCATGCGTTGTAAATAAAACAATTCCCGGAATATTTATCATACCGTCGTTAAAGGAGGTGATACTTTCAAGATCAAGGTGATTGGTAGGTTCATCCAGTATCACCAGGTTAGGGTTTTGCAGCATCATTTTACTTACCATGCAACGGACTTTTTCTCCCCCACTTAATACATTGGTTTGTTTTAAAATTTCATCGCCGCTAAACAACATTTTACCTAAAAATCCACGAATAAAATCTTCATCTACATCCTTGGTATTGGGCGGTACAAATTGCCTTAACCAATCTATTAAATTAAGTGAGCCGGTAAAGAACTCGGTATTATCATTGGGTAAATAGGCCGAAGTAATGGTGGAACCCCATTCATATTTTCCATAATCTGCCTCCATTTTACCACTGATGATTTCAAAAAAACTGGTTAAAGCTACCGGGTTGCGACTTAAAAAAGCAATCTTTTGTCCCTTAACAATATCAAAATTGAGGTTGCTGAATAACAACTTACCATCAAAAGATTTGGAAAGTTTTTCAACATTTAAAATCTGGTTACCCACTTCCCTGTCTGGCTTAAAAATAATACCCGGATATTTTCTGCTGCTCGGAGTAATATCTTCAAACACCAGTTTGTCCAATGCCTTTTTACGACTGGTTGCCTGCTTACTTTTTGAAGCGTTGGCGCTAAACCGGGCAATAAATTCCAACAGATCTTTTTTCTTTTCTTCCATCTTCTTGTTCTTATCGCCGGCCTGCCTTGATGCAAGCTGAGAACTCTCGTACCAGAATGTATAGTTACCTGTATAGATTTTTATTTTTTGCTTGTCAACATCGGCCACGTGCGTACATACCACATCTAAAAAGTGACGATCATGACTTACTACCAGTACTATATTCTGGTAATCTGCCAAAAAATTTTCGAGCCAACTGATGGTTTCCACATCGAGGTTATTGGTAGGTTCATCCAACAACAAAATATCAGGATTGCCAAATAATGCCTGCGCAAGTAATATCCTCACCTTAACATTTGCAGGAATATCTTTCATCAGCTGCTGGTGCATTTCTTCTTTTACACCCAGTTCATTCAGCAATTGTGCAGCATCACTTTCAGAAGTATAGCCACCCATTTCACCATACTCATGCTCCAGTTCCCCGGCCTTCATGCCATCCGCTTCAGTGAAATCTTCTTTCATGTAAATGGCATCTTTTTCCAGCATCAGATTCCACATTTTTTTGTGACCCATCATTACGGTATGCAGCACACTCACTTCATCAAAACCAAAGTGATTCTGCGCCAGCACTGCCATACGTTCGCCGGGAGATATAGTTACTGTTCCCTTATTGGGCTCAATTTCTCCACTTAATATTTTGATAAAAGTTGATTTACCAGCGCCATTGGCACCAATAACGCCATAACAGTTACCCTTGGTAAAACTGATGTTTACCTCATCAAACAACACCCGCTTGCCATAGGCAAGGGTTACATTATTTACACTAATCATAATTTTAAAATGGGCGCAAAGATAGGATGTGGCAGGGAAATGAAGAAGAATTTATAGAGTAGTGGATGGCTGCAGTAGAATGGCGAACAGGGAATTGATAATCATTGACGGTGGCTTTTTGACCCCCCCTTGTTACCATCGGTTATTTATAATCGTTTGTTGTAACCGGCAGGTGCTTTTCAAAATCATTTCGTTTATCAACCTGTTATTTTGTTTCATTATTTTTGCCGAATGTCAATTGTAAGCAACATCCAAAAGAAGGTAATAACAGCATTATCGGCTTTACACAATCAACCATTCTCAGAAAAAGATTTTCAGATAAATCTTACAAAACCTGAGTTTGAAGGTGATTATACCGTTGTTCTTTTTTCTTTGGTAAAATCATTGAAGCAATCGCCTGATGCAATTGGAAACCAGTTAGGACAGGAGCTTATAAAGTTAAACGCCAATTTTTTTACAGGCTACAATATCATTAAAGGATTTTTAAATTTATCAATTGATGAAAGTTACTGGACAAGCCTGCTTCAAAAAAACCATGCAGCTATTTGTTATGGCAAAAAGGAAATGAATGGTAAAAAAGTGATGGTGGAATACTCTTCTCCTAATACCAATAAGCCTTTACACCTTGGGCATTTAAGAAATAATTTTTTAGGATGGAGTGTAAGTGAAATACTAAAAGCCAATGGCTATGAAGTAATTAAAAGTGCCATTGTAAATGACAGGGGAATTCATATTTGCAAAAGCATGATTGCCTGGCAATTGTTTGCCAACGGCGCTACTCCGGAAAGCACCCATACCAAAGGCGATCACTTTGTTGGCGACTACTACGTACAATTTAATGATGAATATAAATTGCAGGTTGAGCAATTAATGCTGGCTGGGGTTGATAAAGAAACTGCAGAGAAAACTGCGCCCATTATGAAAGCAACCCAGCAAATGTTGCTGGACTGGGAAGAAGGTAAACCTGAAGTGATGGAGCTCTGGAAAACTATGAACCAATGGGTGTACAACGGTTTTGATGTTACCTACAAAAGAATTGGCAGCAACTTCAACATCGTGTATTATGAAAGCAACACGTACCTGCTGGGAAAAAATATTGTACAGCAGGGGCTCGATAAAAAAATATTTTATCAAAAAGAAGATAGCAGCATCTGGATTGATTTAACAGCCGATGGGCTGGATGAAAAAATTGTACAACGTAAGGATGGCACTTCTGTTTATATAACCCAGGATATTGGACTTGCATTACAGAAATACGAAGAATATAAAATTGATCAAAGCATTTATGTGATAGGCAACGAACAAAACTATCACATGAAAGTGCTGCAACTGATTTGTAAAAAATTGGGTATGCCCAATGCAGATAACATTTTTCACCTGAGTTATGGAATGGTTGAACTTACCAGCGGAAAAATGAAAAGCCGGGAAGGTACCGTAGTTGATGCAGATGATTTAGTGGATGAAATGGTAGCCACCGCAAAACAACATACCGAAGAACTCGGCAAGGTAAAAGACTTTACAGCAGATGAATTAAAAGAATTGTACGACATACTTGGGCTTGGTGCCATGAAGTTTTATCTGCTGAGGGTTGACCCTAAAAAAACAATGGTATTTAATCCGCAGGAGAGTATAGATTTTCATGGATTTACCGGACCGTTTGTGCAATATACTTATGCACGTATACAGAGTATTTTAAGGAAAGTTGCCGGTGAAGCGTTAATAATTAATGATCAACAGGGGGAACCATTATTAAAACTGGAGAAAGAAGTGCTGGTACTTTTAGAACAATACCCTGCTGCAATTGAACACGCTTGTATAGAGCACAATCCTTCTGTAATAGCCAGCTATGTTTTTAACCTGGCAAAAACATTCAACTCATTTTATACTGAACATTCCATTGCCAATGCAGAAACAACCTCAAAGAAAGAGCTGCGTTTGCAATTAGCAACAATGACAGCCAATGTAATAAAAAGTGGAATGCAATTACTTGGAATACGGGTACCGGAGCGGATGTAAAGCGATTGTAAACAAGCAACTTTTTTGAACATCAACTCAAAATCATTTAAGTAAGATTAGATAATTTAAGGTATAAAAAAACGGAAAGTTTATTTAGATGTTTAAATAAACTTTCCGCCAATTCGATTAGTCATCAACCTACGTTATTTGGGTTCCTGTTCCTTTGCCGGTGCTACCTGCGTGTCTTTATCGGTAGCAGGCTTTTTACAGCATTTAGGTAATTTCTTGTAGGCTTCTTCATCTGCAGTAATATCATCTGCATCGTAACCTGCATTGGCAATCGCAGTCTTTAATTGCTCAATATTGTTTCTGTCGCTTAAAAAGGTAACTGTGGTTGTTTTCTTTTTATAATCCACCTTTACGGTTGATACGCCGGCTTCCCTGCTGAGGTATTGTTCAATTTTGCTTTTACAAATTTCACATTGTACAGTGGGTGTTTGTATCACTACTTTTTGTGTGGCTTTTTGCTGGCCAAAACAAACAGACAGTAACCCAAGGATTGATAAGAAGGTTAATTTAATTCCTTTCATGATGTTTCTTTTTTATAAAGTTATTGATTTACGTTCCAGGTAGAAGGGCTTTCACGCCACTTTAACAAAGTGCTTTCTTCATCGACGTTTACCATGCCTTTTTCAATGGCAGCAGTTATTAAGGATGCATAATTGGTAAGTGAAAAATAAGGAACATCTGCTGCAGCAAATGCATCCTCAGCTATTTGAAAACCATAATTGAATATGGAGACCATACCAACAACTTCCATTCCCTCTTTTCGTAAAACTTCCACTACCTGCAAGCTGCTTTTTCCAGTAGAAATTAAATCTTCCACAACTACTACCTTTTGCCCCTTTTCATAAAATCCTTCAATTTGATTTCCCAGTCCGTGTTCCTTTGGTTTGGGCCGTACGTAAATGTATGGCAGCTTTAACTGGTCAGCAACCATGGCACCCCAGGCAATGCCAGCTGTTGCTACACCTGCAAGTATTTCTGCATCCGGGAATTTTTCGAAAACGACATTACACATTTCACTTTTAATAAAATCCCTGATGTAAGGGAACGATAGCACTTTGCGATTATCGCAGTAGATAGGACTTTTCCAGCCACTTGCCCAGGTAAAGGGCTGTTGTGGATTAAGTTTTATTGCAGTAATTTGTAATAGTTTTTCAGCAACAGCTTTTTCATTTGTCATGTTGCAAATTTATTACAAACCAATAGGTTTTTAACAGCAACCTGCCTGCAGTTATCAACAATTGATTTACATCAACCCATTTAAAAACCGGCACATGTTTATAAAAGTATATTTTGGTGACAAACCCGTTTACCTCTGTGATAAAATTGATGCGGAACTGCAGGAAATTCTTCACCACCCCGATGCAATTTTGATTGATGAAATATCGAGTGCTGCCATCAATTCGTTGTTACATGAAATTGTAAAAGAAGAATTCCATGCAGGCGTTCTGCTGCATGAAGATCTCAACAAACTGGTAAAAAAGTTTATTAAGCATTTTCAGCTAATTGAGGCTGCAGGAGGGATTGTTGAGAATGAAAAAAAACAGCTGTTATTTATTTACAGGCTCGATAAATGGGATTTGCCAAAAGGCAAAATTGAAAAAGGGGAAGGTATTGAAACCGCAGCTTTAAGAGAAATTGAAGAAGAGACAGGTCTCACCCATCTTACCATAAAAAATAAAATTGGTGAAACCTATCATACCTATAATGCCTTTGGAAAACACTTTTTTAAAATAACGCATTGGTTCACTGTCAGCTGTTCTTCCAACCAACCGCTGGTGCCACAAACAGAAGAAAATATTGAAGAAATTAAATGGTTTGGCAAAAAGGATTTAGGCACTGCGTTAGCAAACACCTATCCTTCTATAAAAGACATTTTACACCAATTTTTTAATCCGCCTAAAAAGCTTTCTTAAGTATTGCCAACGTTAAGCGACTAATACATATAAGCTGCTCGCTGTCGTCGTAAATTTTTATATCCCATACATGGGTAGTACCCCCCAGGTGCAATGGCTTTACAATTGCATTCACGTATCCATGACGGGCACTCCTTATATGGTTGGCATTTATTTCAAGACCAACACAAATAAATTTATTTGGATCAAGCACCAGCTGAGAAGCAGCGCTGGCAGCAGTTTCCGCTAATGCACAACTTGCACCACCATGCAACAAACCGTAGGGTTGTTTGGTACGATGATCTACAGGCATTTTAATTTTTACAAAATCTGCCCCTAATTCGGTCCACTCCATTCCAAGGAAATCGGCCATTGTACCAGGTTCTATTGCACCTAAATCAGTTATTTTTAAGGATTTGTTAAACCAGATAGACATAGTAGTTTATTTAGATTTTAAAATATTAGCAATGGATTCATTTACAACTTTTGGTAAAAACTGGGAAACATCTCCCCCGTTTTTAATTACATCTCTTACCAGGGTAGATGCTACTGAAGTATATTGGGGCAAACAGGTAAAAAAAACAGTTTCAATATTACCGGTTATGCTGCGGTTCATATCGGCAATGGCCTTCTCGTATTCGAAATCATTCACATAACGGATGCCTCGTAAAATAAAATTAGCGCCTACTTCTTTACAACAATTTACTGTGAGTCCTTCATATACTACCGCTTCAACCTTTGGCTCATCTTTATAAATTTCTTTTAACCAGGCAAGGCGCTGTTCCTCAGAATACATCGGTTCTTTATTTACGTTACGACCTATGCCAATTACGATTTTATCGAACAAAGGCATAGCCCTGTTAATAATATCTGTATGGCCTAATGTAACAGGATCGAATGTGCCGGGAAACAAACAAATACGCATTTAGAATTGATAATTGGTTATTTGATAATTGATAATGAAACAATCATCTGCTCAATAAAATACAGCTGCAATCGGGCAAACAAATTAAGCAATATCTTTTTAGAAATGCGAACAATTTAATTAGCTTTTTATACCTGCCAGTAAATACAACACAGCCATTCTAACTGCTACCCCATTTTCTACCTGCTGTAAAATAATTGATTGCTTTC
>JANPNY010000005.1:0-9396 GCA_031427745.1 Chitinophagaceae bacterium
GGTTGTACCTGTCGCTTAATGCTTTAAACTGAAGTTTAATTGAAATACAACTGCTGGCAGAAGCGTTGGGCAATTAAAAATGTGGTGCAATTTCGGCAGGGCTTATGTGTTTGGGCTTTGCACCTCTTTTGTAATTGTGAAGGGTGGGGCTAAGGTAGTGGGTCTGTTCAAAGTTTTGGAAAGTGTCGATTGGTAATTTAGCATTACACACAACTCAAAGATATGCGAAAGTCTTCATCTCTCATACTTATAAATTATTTTTTTTAATGTACTAATACTCAATTGGTTTTATATAATATGCGCTAGCGCATTTACTATAAATATCTGCAACAATACAAAAAACTGCCAAACGCTTAATTTAATAACTTTGCATAAAAAAAGCCTCTCCATTATAGAAAGGCTTTATCAATTTGCAGCTTAATTATTTTAAGCTGCTTTGCTGCTGCGAAGCGCAACAAATTCAAGTACTTCGCTACTAACAGTTTCCTGCTTTTTGGTACCATAGGCCCTTACCCTAAACCAGTAATTAGTTCCCTGCTCCAGGTTGCTGATAACCAGTTTGCGAAAAGTGCAGGCGGTGTTTTGCCACACCGTGTTGGCACTAACCGGGTTGGGCGCCCATTCGTAGCGGTAGTTAATGGCGTTGTCAACCGTTTTAAAACTTACCTCTACCGAGCCCGGGCTAACGGCCTGGTTAATTACAAGGTTTTCCGGTACGCCTAACACGGATGGAGCCGGCTCCTTGGTTAAGGGTAAGCCGCTGCTTACAAGCATCTCGAGGTTGCCATCGCTCAGCAGGTTTACGTACAGTGCCCAGTTGCGCATCATGCCCTGCAGGGTACTTTTTTGTACGTTTTTATTTACAATTAAGTCCCGGTTGCCGGTAGAGGCATTGGCCATGGCGGCTTCAAAGTCGTCTGCTGCTATTGCCATGTTGGCTGCAGTAGGTACAACGTTGGGGAAGTTGGCATTAGCTGTCATCTTAATAATGGCAGCCCTGGTGGTTTGCAGTAGACTGGCATCTGCAAGCACGTCAAAATTGATTTTACAATTTCGCATAATTAATGGGGTTTTTACATGAATAAAAAATAATTGTTAATTTTAAGTTAACGTAGGCATGTAATTTATTATTATATAACGAGGCCGGCTGGCAGGCCTGAATACCCCATTTCATACAACCAATTAACGAGAAAACGACGGCATTTTTTGTTGCAACAATTTGAAAAAGAATATAATATAAATTTACTATGTTTATCTAAAAAGATGTAAAAGTTTTTTAATTTTTTTTTAGAATGCAGTCCAAAACCGGCTAATTTTACTCTTAAAACTGCATCAATTACGCTTTTTAAATTGTATGTTGCCACAGCTATGGTCAGCAAATGTTCTAAAAATTACCCTCCACCTTTTTATATCAACCAAACTATAGGGGTAAAGTGAGCCTTACCTGGGTTACAGTAAGCCCTACCTGTAGGTACAGTGAGCGCTACCTGTAGGTACAGTGAAGCCTACCTGTAGATACCGGGCTCCTTACTTGTAGTAACAGTGAACCCTACCTGTAGGTACAGTGAAGCCTACCTGTAGGTACCGGGCTCCTTACTTGTAGTAACAGTGAAGCCTACCTGTAGGTACAGTTAACCCTACTTGTAGGTAGAGTAAACCCTACTTGTAGGTAGAGTGAACCCTACCTGTGGGTACAGTGAACCCTACCTGTGGGTACAGTGAACCCTAATTGTGGGTACGGTAAGCCCTACCTGTAGTAACAGTGAACCTTACCTCTAGCTACAGTGAATCCTACCTGTGGGTACATTGAACCCTACCTGTGGGTACAGTGAACCTTACCTGTAGGCACAGTGAAGCCTACCTGTGGGTAAGGTGAACCCTTCCTCTTGGTACGGGCTCTTGTGCTTTTTTTTAATTCAAATACGTTCTTACCGTTACCTATGGATAAGTGGATCCATCAACTGTGAATAGGTAGGCCCTCCCCGGGTTAAACGGCAGGTTCTGCAAAACACATAGCCCACAGCACGGAAACCCGCCCGGGAAGTCTTTAATTTATAGTGTGGGAGATTTTTATTTGGCGACTTTGCTTGGAAATAAGGAATTTAGTGGGATACTTCCAAGGGAAGTAGGACTTTTATCTCTTGCTTATTCAGGCACAAGGATTGCCAACTCACTTTTGCTGCAGTATACTTTAAAAATGCAAAAGTAATAACAAACCCGGCACAAAAAGGCTTTGCTGCAAGGAGACGCCTCACTCCTGCGCCTTGGGGAGCTGCGGCTGTTAAGAAATAACAACAGCAAAATAGATTCATGGCCTTATACAATCGCAGTTTCTACAATGATGTTATCAGTTCGTTTTTCAAATATCTTGTTTACATAATTGCGGGCCGGTACTTCTATATATTTATAAGTAAGCGAAGCAATCAATAAAGTGAGGGTAACAATTAGAAGGCATAAACCAATCCCCAGCATATAATTGGCAGGTTGGTTCATCAGCTTACCAAGATCAGCAAAGTATGCAGGTTCCTTATAAACATGGTATATCCAGTTAAACATAATGAGCGGCATATGAACCATATAGATAGAAAACGACCAATCACCTAAGCGTTGCAGAATTGGCTTGTCTAAAAATTGCTTGATGCTGGTAGTATTATAAGCTGCAGTAAGTAAAATAAAAGGGAAAAATGCCACAATTAATATATCCATTATTCCAAAATGCATAGCGATGATGGTGCCAATAGCAAACAACAAAAAGCACCAGCTATTTTTTAATAAAGCATATCCCGCTTTTGCCTCATAAAAGGAAAAAGTAAGCATCCCCAGTAAAAAGCCAGCAAGACACCTGAAGAAAGCAAAATCAGCAATCATGTTAATACCGGGAGCATGGGTGTAGGTATCGCTGATTGGGCCCAACCAATATCTCATTAGTAAAAAAAATGCAATGATAAGCAGCAGTGCCACTACTTTGCCAATAGCTTTTATATTAGCAAACAAAGGCACAATAAAAGGAAAAATAACATACACCCACCACTCTGTACTTAACGACCAGGAAGGCGTGTTTAAAGGGGCGGTACTAAATAGATGCAAGGATTGAATTAATACAAATGAAGCAGGTGCCCCATATTTAACATCAAGAACAGTCGCTATAAAAGGATCTAATTCTTTGGCGAAATGTCTTATAATAAGTGCACTTGCAATTGCCCAAATTAATGTAACAAAATGCAACGGATACACCCTTGCAAAACGTGCCACCATATATTTTTTATATGCCCCTGCACTGGTGCTGGTTTTAAAATACTTGCCATATACATAGCACATAATAAAGCCGCTTAAAACAAAGAAAAAATCTACCCATAACCAGGCATTATTTAAAAACTGGGTATAACCTGCTGGTAAAAAAGTCTGCATCATCAGGTTGCAATGAAATACAACTACCAGCAATGCAGCAATACCACGTAGCGGGGTAAGGGTAGTAATGTAGGCAGATTTTATGGGCGTCATTTTTATAAACAGTTTGGTTATATAATAAATTAAATGCAATATAAAATTTAATTCCTTTAATTAAAATGAAAGTTTTGTGTGTAAAAGGCCGCATATTTTGCCCATAAATAGTAGTACAAATAAAAAGGTAATAAGATGTAGAGAAAATTTGTTTGCATCATGCACTTTAAGAGACCATCCACCAACGGATTTTTTAGTAAAATAAATATAAGCAAAAACCAAGCGTGCATAAATTTAAAACTGTTTTAAAAAATCAATCACAGCCTTTATACTCATCCAGCTCATAACCGCTACTACCAGCCATCCTGCAATGCTCATCCATAGGGGATGCCGATAACCGGCAATCGTGTTTTTCTTTATTACTGCTAATAAAATAATTGCCAGGGCAATGGGTAATATTAATCCATTAATTGCACCTCCAAATATCAGCAGCGCAACGGGTTTACCTACTATTAAAAATACAATCGTACTTAACAGGATAAAGGCAATAGTAAAAGCCCTGCTGTTTCTTTGCACAGAAAAATTAATGGCTTTTAAAAAAGACACCGTTGTAAAAGCGGAGCCGACAACAGAAGTGATGGCAGCACTCCAAAAAATTAAACCAAATAGCCGGTAGCCAAAATTTCCTGCCACAGTTTCAAAAACGGTAGCCGCCGGATTGTCGGCATTCAGTTGTACTTTATTAATTACCACGCCCAGCACCGCTAAAAAAAGAATGGTTCTCATTACCGACGTGATGATAATTCCGGTTACCGAACTGCCCGAGATTTTCGGTAAGGCTTCCGGTCCGGAAATGCCGGCATCCAGCAAACGATGAATACCTGCAAAACTGATATAGCCGCCAACAGTACCCCCAACAATCGTTAAAATAATGGTTTCATTGATTGTATCGGGGATAAATGTTTTATGCAATGCTTCTGTTAACGGCGGGTGTGATTGTATGGCAATGTAAAGCGTAAGGCCGATCATAACAAAGCCTAAAATTTTGGCAAACCAATCCATAGCTTTACCGGCTTCTTTAATTAAAAAAATAGCAATGGCGATAGCACAGCTCACTATTGCACCGGTTGCAACAGAACAATCAGTTAGTACATGCAGTCCCAGGCCTGCACCGGCAATATTGGCGATATTAAAAGCAAAAGATCCTATTACAATCAGGGTGGTTAACAATGTTCCGGCACCGGCAAAAACTTTATTGGCCAAATCGGGCGCATATAATTTTGATACCCCAATAATACGCCAGATATTTAACTGAGCACCAATATCCAGGAACAAGGAAATGAGAATGACAAATCCAAAACTCGCCTGCAGTTGATTAGTGAACCGGGTGGTTTGTGTTATAAAACCAGGACCTATAGCAGATGTAGCCATTAAAAAAGCGGCTCCTAAAAAAGCTCCCGAATATTTTGAAATGTTTTTCAATAATTTATTTTTTTAATGTTGATGCCTGCCATTTGCAAACTGTTATTTAATGCTGCTGCAAACCTTACAGCGTTGATTCCATCGCCATGAATACAAACAGTATCTGCATGCATTTCAATAACAGCTCCGTTGGTGGCATTTACTGTTTTTTTATTTATCATTTGTAAAACCTGTTGTACCGCAGTTGCTGTATCTGTTATCAAAGCGTTGGTTTCAGTTCGTGCTGTAAGGGAGCCATCCGGCTGATAACTTCTGTCTGCAAAAACTTCCCGGGCCGTTTTCAATCCAATCTTTTTTGCTTCCTCAATCATAACTGAACCCGACAGGCCATAAAAAATTAATTCACTATTAAAATCTTTTACTGCCATTGCAATTATATGGGCAATTGCTGCGTCTTTTGCAGCCATATTGTATAAGGCTCCATGTGGTTTTACATGATGCAAATTTGCTCCTGCAGCAACAACAATCGTATTTAAAATTTCCAATTGTTTCTTTACCAGCGTATAAATTTCGTTGGTGGATAACTGCATGTCTGTTCTTCCAAAATTTTCTTTGTCGGGGTAGGAGGGATGTGCACCAATTGCTACATTACTTTTAATACAGCCATCAACCACCCGTTTCATTTCTGCTGCATCGCCTGCATGATAACCACAGGCAATATTTGCACTGCTGATAAAGGGAAGTAACAAGTCTTCATTACCCATTCCTTCTCCCATGTCGCAATTAAAATCAATGTTTAGCATAAAAATTTTGACAGCCTGTTTTTATTTCGGCCAGTAGTTGATGAACTGAAAGTAGCATATCTTCTGCATGCTGCAAGGATACCAATTGAAAATGAAGTTGACTATTAATAGGGAGTTGAGCAAGCCTTGGCAAATCCGCAGCAATAATAGTTGCAATATTTGGATAGCCGCCGGTTGTTTGATGATCGGCCATTAAAATAATGAGTTGCCCGTCGGGTAATAATTGCACGGTACCAACCGTAACCGGCGAAGAAATTAATTCAACCGGATTTTGTAAATGGCAGTTGTTGCCTGTAAGCCTATAACCCATTCGATCCGATTGATTGCTGACGGTAAAAGCAGCTTGCAAAATATTTTTTTGTGATTCAGTTTTGAGCAAATGCCATTGTGGCCCTGCAATACATCTTATAGCCGATTGATTGTTATAAAGCTTATCCAGTGCGGTTGGTGAAACCCTGATCTTTTTTCTGTTTAAATGATGCGATACAGCATTGATTGAAATGATATCATCTTTTTGCAACAGTCTGCCTTTAAAGCCACCGGCCATTATTTTTAAATGGGTACAGTAACTGCCCAACCATTTTTCAGCATCCATTCCTTTATGTACACTTAGGTAAACCCTTGCTCCTGAAATATTTTTTTTGAAAGATAAAACAGCATTCTTTTCAACAAAAACAGGTTGGAACATTTCAATGGGAACATCGTTAATACGAGCATCGAAATTTGCACCCGCAATACAGATAATTGCAGGGGTGGTAAAGCAAATGCTTGCGGCGGGAAGATGCATTTCAATAACCGGTTGATGTTCATCATTGCCCGCTAAATAATTAGCGCTGGTGGCTGCAAAAAAATCCATAACACCGCCAGGTCCAATTCCCATGGAGCGATAGCCTGTTCGTCCCAAATCCTGTATGGTTGAACAGATGCCCGGCCTTAAAATTTTAATGCTCATTCAGTTTATCAAATTCATTTTTATCAATGGCAAAAAATTGTACCTGGTCGCCTGCTTTTATTAAACAGGGATCGGCTTCTTTCTTATTAAATATTTGCAATGGGGTAGTGCCAATTATTTGCCAGCCTCCCGGCGAATCAATCGGATAGATACCGGTTTGGGCACCGGCAATACCCACACTTCCTGCCGCTACTCTTAGCCGTGGTTTATTTTTTCGGGCAGTAATAATTTTTTCATTTACCGTACCCATGTAGGCAAAGCCAGGTAAAAAACCATTCATAAAAACATGGTATATTACCTCAGTATGCAATTGAATAACTTCGCTGGTGGTTAATTGATGAAGGCAGGCAACCCATTTCAAATCGTCTCCGTTATAATATACAGGTATGGTAGTTATGGGCCTGGTTTGGTGAACGTTTTTGTCTTCTATTTCCCTTGCAATAGATTCAATAATATTTTGTACAAATGCAAATGCAGTAACTGCATCGGGATATTGCTGCTTTATAAAAACAGGATTGTAAAATACGGCAAGCGATGCATAGGCAGGGGCCGATTCAATAAATCCGGGGAATGATGTGGCAGATAACTTATGATGCAATGCCATTATTTTTTCATTGATGATGATATCAATGGTATTGCCATAGTAAAACAGCAGGGCACTTTCGCTTAGGGGAACTATATGAAATTCGTTTGTAGAAATGGAGACAGTTTTTAAGATTAAATGTTGTGAAGATGCTATAGCTATTAAATGCTAAGGCCGTTGACCTCGTCTTTAAAGTTACTGCTATCCCGCCCCATTGGAGGCAATTGTAAAAAACGTGATGGGGAGTACAAGGCTTAATGTTGTATCCATCAGTTCGATATTTAAAATACCACATTCCCCATCAAAATATCAGCACCTGCAAATTCTTTGTCAAATTGCTTTTTTATGTTGAATGCTTCACCAGTTTTTTTCTGTTGTTTCAATGCCTGGTAAAGGCCGTACAATGCCCAATGGTTATGTGGGTTTTCTTTCAGATCTTCTTTAAATATTATGGCTGCTTTTACAGCGTTACCCGATTTTAATAAAGCATCACCCAAATATTCTCTTGCCGGAATCAGCCAGTCTTTTGGTTCGTTGTAAATAAGCGCATCTTCATTTACAACGGCTTCATTCAACAATTGAATAGCTTTTGTAAAATCTTTTTCTTTCAATGCTATTGCACCAGCCAATATTTTCTCGGCAACTTTAGCAGCATCTGCCGGCGCATTAAAAGGCTGCATAACTACCAACATATCAGGTGCTTTCATTTCTTGAATTATTATTTTTAATTCAGCCGCAGCCTCGGTAGTTTTATTTTTTCCAACAAAGGCCATGCCTCTTGCCCAATGCCAAAGTACACTGGCATAAATGTGATTTTGCTGCGGCGGAGCTGTGTTTAAAATAGCATCCCATTTGCCAAACCGCACATTGTTGAAGATGGGGGTTAAATACAGGTATTGCATGTACGTGCCGAATGGCGCAGGCATAGAAAGAAAACTGGTATCAAAACTTTTGCTGCATTCTATAGCACTATTATTACTGTAGCTGTAGTTTGCTCTCATCATTGCACAGGCGGTTTGCATGTGCAGGTTGTGAATCAGGTAAAGCGGCGCATTATTTTGTACATCGGGATACAAGGCTAAATAATTTTTGTAACCTGTTACCGACATTTCATTAACTATGCTGCCCTGTTTATAGTTACCGCTCCGTATATAAATATGCGAAGGCATGTGTATCATGTGTGCAACCCCTGGCATAAGTTTACCCAATCTGTCGGCACTAGGCAATGCCCGCTGCGGATTGCCGGAAGCCTCCACAGAATGTATGTAATAATGATTAGCGCCGGGATGCTCCGGGTGCTTTTTTAACACGCCTTCCAAAACATTCAAAATCGCTGCTGTCCAGGGTTCGGCATCGCCATTGTGTTTCCAATAATCCCAGGGATGTTGCAGCATAAGTGCATCTGCATACAAAGTAGAAATATCTCCATCATTCACAAAAATGCGGTATGATTTTTTCATTGCATCGGCATATTGCTGATTGAGTGATACCCTGCTGATGGTACTGTCAGATGAATATCTTACCGCCATTGCTTCAATCAATTCTTTTTCTTTAGCTGTGCAGGAAGTTTTTAAAGAAAGTGCTTTTTGCGCAGCAGCAAATGCTTCCGGTGTAGCGGCATAAGCATAGTCGTTTATGTTGGGCCCATAGGCTAATGCTTGTCCCCAGTAAATCATGGCATTGTTGCTATCAAACTGCTGGGCTTTTTTAAAAGATGCCATCGCTTCGATGACGTGAAATGCATAATACATATTGATGCCCTGGTTAAAATAAAATTGGGCACTATCGTTTTTGGTAGAAATATTCCAGTGGTAATTTCCCCAGCCCGGTAATACGCCAATGCCATTGGCAAGACTGTCTTCATCCAAAAAATTCCAGTCGGGCGTGCATTGTATGATCGTCTTATTTCTAAAAATACTCTCTCTTGTAACCAGTTGCGGTTGACGCTTATTTTTTTTGGAGACAAAACTGAAACCCAGTGAGATAAGGGCGATCATTATTGCAGCGGCAGAAAATATTTTGCGTTTCATAAGCTGTATTTTATTTTTTTAAAGATATTAAATATCATTGAAATGCCATCGTTCGTTAGCATTAAACCGGCATGCAGGTGGTGTTTACATTAATTAGAAAAAAACCAGGTAGGTTTAAAAGTTTTAATTAAATCAAAGCAAAATAAATATATTTTTGAAATAATG
>JANPNY010000006.1:0-9188 GCA_031427745.1 Chitinophagaceae bacterium
GAACATCGTGATGTCGATTCCTTTGTTCAGGTACGACAACTCACGCATACGACTCGCCAGTGTTTCGTAATTGTATTCTGAAACGTTGAAGATCGTATAGTCAGGATAGAAGTGAACCTCTGTTCCTGTCAGATCGCTCACACCAATTTCTTTCACAGGATACATCGGCTTTCCGATTTCGTATTCCTGCTGATACATTTTTCCGTTGCGATGAACAGTTACAATGAGGTGACGCGACAATGCATTCACGCACGATACACCAACACCATGAAGTCCGCCGGAAACTTTGTAAGAATCCTTATCAAACTTACCGCCGGCATGTAATACCGTCATAACCACCTCAAGTGCGCTGCGATTTTCTTTGGTATGCAATCCTGTAGGGATACCTCGTCCATCATCTTCTACAGTAATGGAATTATCTTCATTAATAATTACCATTATATTCTTACAATGGCCTGCAAGGGCCTCATCAATAGAGTTGTCTACAACTTCATATACTAAATGATGTAACCCTTTTACGCCTACATCACCTATATACATAGCAGGTCGTTTGCGAACTGCCTCTAAACCTTCTAAAACCTGTATACTGTCTGCACCATAACCACTTTTGTCCGGAGCAACTAATTCGTCTGTTTCTACACTCATAATTTTTGATAAAAAGGGTATTTGTTTTTCTAAATTGATTATCGGCAAATATAAGCCAAATAAAGGGCTTATAAGAATTATAAAGGGATTTGATGAATGTAACTTTTACAAAGATTTCCACAACAAACGGAGGCATCTACAAGAGGTGCAAATTTTTTGTAAAGAGAGAAAAAATGGCTGTGCTGGTAGGTATATGTAACATTCGATGTTGACGTTAAAATTAGTGTCTCAGGCAGTGGAATACTATAGAAACTTTAAAATATATTGATAAATAATACATTTAGTTTGGCTTTAGTTAAATGACTACAGGGGATAAATTTCTACCTCAATAATCTTGGACATTAATTAAAGCCCTGTTAATGTTTTTCACATGATTTGGCTTTTACGGCCTCTTAATACAGTTTTACAGGTGCAAACTCGATTGACTGAAGTACCCATTGCTGGTTGAAATGTAAAATAAATTGGCTGGTTACTGTATATTTGCAATTGAAATAATCAATGACTAAGGAAATAAACACATTTAAAAGCCTTCAAAATCAATCCCTTGTTTTTAACGAGCTGGATGTGTTGCAGGAAATTGACAGGGTAGTTCCGGGGTCTGTAAACTACAGTATAAGGCGCTATAAAAAGCTAGATAGCTGGAATATAGATGATACCGGGGCTTTGGTTTATCATTACGAAAAAAACAATCCATCCAAAAATTATCTTGAACTAAAGTTTTGTGTAAGTGGTAACGTTTATTGCCGTCAAAAGCAGTTAGAGTGCGACTTCTGTAAATTCAGCGCATCTAAAACCTGTGTTGAAAAAGTAGATAGTGTAGATGTGTTGAGTTTTAGTTTTAAGCCATCTTATCTTACCCAGTTTGTAAGGGGTAAAAAGCAAATGAATATTTCTGATGAAGTATTGGCATTTACACATCCTTCCTCATTTGCGAAGTCTTTACCGCTTTGTGGAAAAACAAGATTGGCGATTGAAGCATTGCTAAATCATACCTATTCCGATACGCTTGAAAATATTTTCGTGAATGCTCAAACCCAAATTCTACTGCTTTACAGTATGGATTGTATGTTGGGAGATAAGGAAGAAATATTTACCTGTAAGTTTTTGGCTAATGCGGAGGACAGGGAGAAAATTGTGAAAGCAAGAGAAGTACTTTTGCAACATATCGGTGAGCCACTCACCATTAAAGAGCTAAGCCGGAAAGTTGCTATCAACGAATGTTATCTTAAAAAAGGCTTTAAAGAATTGTTTGGTACCACCATTTTCGATTTTTATCAAAGCCAGCGGATGGAACATGCCAAATATCTTTTGTACAACAAAGGACTAAGCGTAACAGAAGTGTCTTCTATGCTCGGCTACTCGTCTATCTCTCACTTTAGTACTGCTTTTAAAAAGCATACGGGAATTAAGCCTTGCGAATTGTTGCTTCGGTAAGGTATCTTTAGATTACTGTAATACAGTAATCAATCATCTTTATTTATCATTGAAAGCTGCGTTTAGCCATTAAGACCCTCTTTGCCATTAATATTTATCTCCAAACAATTTTCTTATCTTCGCCCATTAACATTCTCTATCAATATTTTATAGTACAAAGAGGATATATAAGATTGTGAACCGTTTAAAAATCAACCACTTTCAATGGAATCAAACATAATTCCCATCATCGTTGGCATCATTGCCATAGCAGTAGGCATAATACTAGGTAAATTAATCTTTGCCAAAAACACTACCAAACAAGTAGAAGAAGCAACACAACATTCGCAAAACATCATTAAAGAAGCCGAATTAAGAGCTGAAACCATTAAAAAGGAAAAGGAACTGGATGCTAAAGAGAAGTTTGTGCAAATGAAGGCAACTCACGACAAAGAAGTATTGCAACGCAACCAAAAAATCCTTGAATCTGAAGCCCGTATCAAGCAAAAAGAACAAAGTATCAATCAAAAAGAAACGAATGTTGAAAAGCAGGTAAAGGATAATGAAGCTATTAAAGAAACCCTGAACAGGCAAATTGAAGTGGTAAACACCAAGAGAACCGAGCTGGAAAAACACCAGGAAGAACATATCCGCCGTTTGGAAAAAGTTGCTGGTCTATCTGCCGAAGATGCCAAAGCCCAATTGATTGAAGGATTGAAGCAGGAAGCTCAAACAAAAGCCATAGCCCTACAACAGGAAATTATTGAAGATGCCAAATTAAAGGCCAATAAAGAGGCTCGTAAAATTATTATCCAAACCATACAGCGTACAGCTGCTGAACAGGCCATAGAAAACTCTATTACTGTATTTAACTTAGAGAGCGACGAAATAAAAGGTTCTATTATAGGAAGAGAGGGCCGTAACATCAGAGCCATAGAAGCTGCTACCGGGGTAGATTTGATTGTTGATGATACGCCCGAAGCTATCGTACTTTCCTCCTTTGATCCGTTGCGCAGGGAAATAGCCCGTTTATCGTTGCAAAGATTGGTTGCAGATGGACGTATTCACCCGGCACGTATTGAGGAAGTGGTGGAAAAAACCAAAAAGCAATTAGACGACCAGGTAATGGACATCGGCGAACGCACAGCCATGGAACTAGGGGTGCATGGTTTGCACAAAGAATTAATCAGGATGGTAGGTCGTATGCGTTTCCGTTCATCTTACGGACAAAATTTATTAATGCATAGTCGTGAAACAGCTAACCTCTGCGCTATTATGGCGGCAGAATTAGGCATGAATCCAAAGCTGGCAAAACGTGCCGGCCTGTTGCACGATATTGGCAAGGTGCCTGATGAAGAAACAGAACTAAGCCATGCACTGTTAGGTGCTAAGCTGGCTGAAAAATATGGTGAAAATCCTGCGGTAGTAAATGCCATTGGTGCCCACCACGACGAGATGGAAATGCAATATGTAATTTCTCCCATCATTCAGGCTTGTGATGCCATTAGCGGCGCACGACCAGGTGCAAGGCGTGAGATTATGCAGCAATACATTCAGCGTATAAAAGACCTGGAAAACCTTGCACAGGCATACCAGGGTGTAGAAAAAGCCTACGCTATACAGGCAGGCAGAGAACTAAGGGTTATTGTAGAAGCTGATAAAGTGAGTGATGCAGACAGCGACAGGCTGAGCTTTGAAATTGCTCAAAAAATTCAAACTGAAATGACTTTCCCCGGACAAATAAAAGTTACAGTAATCAGGGAGAAAAGAGCGGTGAATATTGCCAGATAAAACTTTAAAAACAAAATAATAGAAGCTGCAGGTAGAGATATTTGTAGCTTTTTTTTGATGGGTGGATATATTTCTATTGAGCATATTAGGAAGATCAAACCTTAAATAGTAGGTTTTTTTACTGGTCATGATAACTCCTTTGTAAATGTTGATAGGCCGTGACATTATTAAATCCAGCTATTTTTAAAAACTTTTCTGTTACAACTTGGAACTTACAAAGTTTTCCTTACTTTTGCCGTCCGAAAATTTCAAGATTATGAACGCTGTAAGTTTTGTACACGAGCAAATAACAAGTAAGCCAAACCTACCCGCTTTTAAAGCTGGTGATAACATTACTGTAAACTATAAAATTGTAGAAGGAAGTAAAGAACGTATCCAAAGTTTTAAAGGAGACGTTATCAAACGCCAGGGAACTGGTGCTACTGCAACTTTTACAGTTCGTAAAATGAGTGATGGAGTAGGTGTTGAGCGTTTATTTCCTTTTTATTCTCCCAACATTGAAAGTGTTGTATTGAATAAAGTTGGTAAAGTGCGCCGGGCCAAATTGTTCTACCTGAGAGAAAGAAGTGGCAAAAGTGCCCGTATTCAGGAGAAAAGAAAACCGGTTGTACCAAAAAGTAAATAAAAGCGTTCTTAAAAATATTAAAAGCGGATGTCAATTGATTTCCGCTTTTTTAGTGACCTATTATGCCAGATTTATTTTTTGGAATAATTATTGAGAACAACTATAGCATTCTATAAAATTTAATCCGATTTACTGATCGCTACCTATTTTTTATTTTAAAACCTAAAACCCGTACCTATGAACCGCACCCCACAAAAAATTGCCGCCTTTATCATCGTTTCACTATTATTATTTTCCTGTTCCAGGGGCATTACCATGTCCGAAGCCGCAAATGGAAAAGCTAAATGCGGTCGTTACATCCGGTAATTAAATTTTGCCTGCAGCAAATTAACAGCTGAATAACGAATTATCTAACCACAAAGGGTTGTTTAGTTCATAATTAAATTATCTTTGTTACTTAACTAGAAAAATCATGACAACATCATTATTGACAACCTTTTTAATTGGTATGCCAGGCGGCTCCGAATGGATTTTTATCATTCTTGCCATTATTTTATTATTTGGTGGAAGAAAAATTCCCGAATTGATGAAAGGTATCGGTAAAGGTATCAGGGAATTTAACGATGCCAAAAGCAATGTTAAAAGCGAAATTGAAGAAGGGATGAAAGAAAGGGATAAGGATGATGAAATTAAGACTTTAAAGCAGCAGTTGCAGCAAAAGCAAGCAACGGAATTACCAAAATAGTCTTTCGTTTGCCAACATTATTTACGGCTGAAGTGGTTGATTGCATTGCATCAATTGCCTCAGCCTATTTTATAACTACTATTCAATAGCCGATATTTTGTACACCAGCATCAGCGAATACCAACAGCAATTACTTGCAGGCAATACGTCTTGTGTTACAACTGTTTCAAATTATCTTGAAAGGATAAACCAATATAAACAACTGAATGCATTTACGGAAGTTTTTGCCGGCGAGGCTTTAGAAATAGCTGCTCAATTGGATAACGATAGAAATGCCGGTAAACAGCCGGGTAAATTGCATGGCGTTGTTATTGCAATAAAGGATGTCATCAGCTATAAAGGACACAAATTATCTGCTGCTTCTAAGATTCTGGAAAATTTTGTTGCAGTTTACAATGCCACCGCTGTTCAGCGCTTATTGAATGCAGGTGCCATTATTATTGGTAATTGCAATTGCGACGAATTTGCTATGGGCAGCAGCAATGAAAACTCTGCTTATGGTCCTGTTTTAAACGCAATTGATAATGCCAAAGTTCCCGGGGGTTCTTCTGGTGGAAGTGCAGTTGCTGTGCAGGCAGGCTTGTGTATGGTGAGCCTTGGGAGCGATACGGGTGGTTCTGTAAGACAACCGGCAGACTTCTGCGGTATACTTGGATTAAAGCCAACTTATGGGCGTATATCAAGGTATGGCTTAATTGCTTATGCTTCGTCATTTGACCAGATTGGTATATTTGGAAATAACGTTCAGGATATAGCACTCATTCTGGAGGTTATTGCAGGACCAGATGAATATGATAGTACTGCTGTTCCGGAGCCGCTTTCCCTTGAAGGGTCTGGTGGAGAAATAAATTCACAAGGAAATTCATTTTCGCCAACGGAAAAAAAATACCGTATTGCTTATTTTGAGGAGGCAATCAATCACCCATCGTTGGACAGCGAAATAGCTGCGGCCATTAAAGCATGTATTGCAGATTTAAAAATGGATGGACATACAGTGGAGCCGGTAAAATTTGACTTGCTCGATCATATAGTGCCTGCATATTATGTGCTTACAACGGCAGAGGCAAGCTCCAACCTTAGCAGATTTGATGGGATAAGATACGGCCATGCTACCAGGGAAAATATAACTGATTTAACAGCGTTTTATAAACAAAGCCGTAGTGAAGGTTTTGGCCGGGAAGTAAAAAGAAGGATTATGCTGGGTACTTTTGTTTTAAGTGCAGGTTATTACGATGCGTACTATACCAAGGCGCAGCAGGTAAGGCAATTACTGGTGGATAAAACAAACGAGGTTTTCAGCCAGTATGATGCGATAATTTTACCAACCTCACCTACTACTGCTTTTACCATTGGAGACCAATCGGACGACCCCATTGCCATGTATCTGGCGGATATTTATACGGTTTTTGCAAACCTTACAGGATTACCTGCCATTAGCCTGCCCTTGTTTAAACATAGCAATGGTATGCCTTTTGGCCTTCAGGTTATGACAAATAAAAAAGACGAAGTAACTTTGCTACAAATATCGTCGCAATTGATGCAGCAGTATAAATCTGCTTAGCATATTGTATCATGAAAAAAATATGTTGTACATATCTGTTCTTCCTTTGTCTGCTGCAATTTTCAGTTGCAGCACCGTCTGCATACTATAATGAAGGCAGTACAAACGTTTCTGACACAACCGTAATAGAAGATACAGCGCAGGAAGATGCTATAATTGAAGAAGTGCTGCAATCGAGAGTAGCTCCAAAAAAGGAGAAAGTGGAATATTTTAACCAGGTTACCAAATACGGGTTTAAAAATCTTTTTTCAAACTACAGTTACAATGCATCGCTGCCCTACACTTCACAAATTAACCCGAATGCGGAGGTTTTTATCCAGGATTATATGCGGGGGCATTCTAAATATTTGTTGAATATGAAAGGTTGGGGGCAGCCTTATTTTAACCTGATAGAAAATGTATTATCCCAGTATGGTTTGCCCAGGGAGTTAAAATATATTGCTGTAATAGAATCTAATTTAAGCAGTTCGGCAACCAGTAATAAGGGTGCTGGCGGTCCCTGGCAGTTTATGCCTTATACCGCAAGGGAATATGGCCTTTCGGTAAATTCATTTATCGACGACCGAAGGGATTATTACAAAAGCAGTCATGCAGCAGCAAGATACCTGCTTTATTTATATAGCCAGTTACATGACTGGCTATTGGTAATGGCGGCTTACAATGGCGGACCAGGAAGGGTTTACAGCGCCATTAAAAAAAGTGGCAGTAAAAATTTCTGGAACCTGCAGTATTATTTACCGGAAGAATCCAGGACTTATGTAAAACGATTTATAGCTACCCATTACATCATGGAAGGTGGGGCAGGAGTTACTACTATCGGTGGCAACCAATCCGGTAGCGTAAATGGTTATACTGGTTATCAGCGTAATAAAAATTTCAATAATGGCATAACAAAAGCCGACAGTCTAACTGCTGCAGAAATGGTAGATGTGGAAATGCTAACGATTTCAGGAAAATACAACTCGGTGGTAATAACGAAAAACCTGCTGATGGACATAGCCTATTTCAATCATTATAATCCTGCTTTTGATGATATGCTGGTTACAAATGGAAATTACGACCTAAGGTTACCGCCCGATAAAATGCAATTGTTTGTGGCCAACAAATACAGCATTCTAAATGAATGCGTTCAATTAATGCTGGGCGGCGCTGCTATGCCGGTAAACAGAATTACCTATCCAACAACCCCATCGGCCAACAAGAAAAAAACCTTAAAATAGCAGCCTTAATTGTAAATCCGTTCAATAACATTTGCATATTTCTCCATAATTACTTTTCTTTTTAATTTAAGCGTTGGAGTAAGCTCGCCGCTTTCTATGGTCCATTCGTTGGGGAGCAGTTCAAAGCGTTTTATTTGCTCAACCTGGTTAAAGAATTTATTGAAACTGTCTATCAGCTCCTTGTATAATTCAAGTACCTGCGGATTGTTCACTGCATCTTCGTTGGTAACAAACGGAATATTTTTCTGACGCATCCATTCTTTAAGATTAGGAATGCTGGGGACAATTAGTGCACCAACAAATTTTTTCTCTGCGCCCACTATCATCATTTGCTCCACAAATGGAGACTCTTTCATTTTATTTTCTATAGGCTGTGGTGCCACATATTTGCCACCACTTGTTTTAAACAACTCCTTTTTTCTGTCAGTAATTTTTAGATATTTTCCATCTTCAAATACACCAATATCACCGGTGTGCAACCAACCATCAATCAGGGTTTCGGCAGTTAAGTCCGGCCTTTTATAATAGCCCATCATTACGCTGGGCCCTTTAACGCATATCTCTCCATCAGCTTCCAGTTTTACCTCCTGGCCTTGCAATACAGGGCCAACGGTTCCAAATTTGGTACCACCCTTGTGTTTGCAATTCACACTAATTACAGGGCTGTTTTCTGTGGGGCCGTAGCCTTCATAAATGGGGATTTTAGCTGCAGAAAAAATCCTTATTAATGATACCTGGCAGGCGGCGCCACCGGTTACAATAAACTCAATATTGCCACCCAGCGCTTCTCTCCATTTACTAAAAATTAATTTGTTTGCAATGGCAAGTTTCGTATTGTATATAATACCCCGGTCTTTTAGTACGTCATATTGATTGGCTAAATCAATAGCCCAATAAAATAAATTTTTCTTTACACCTGTAAGTTGCGATCCTTTAGCCATTATTTTTTCGTACACTTTTTCCAGCAGGCGGGGAACCGTGCAAAACAGGTTGGGCTTAACTTCTTTTAGGTTATCGGCAATAGTGTCGAGGCTTTCCGCATAATAGATGGAGATGCCGCTGTTCATATAAATATAGGTAACCATCCTTTCGAAAATATGATTCAGCGGTAAAAAGCTCAATGACCTTGCATTTACTTTTTCTTCAAATGGAAAGCTATTTACTGAGTTAAGTACGTTGGAAACAATGTTTTTATGGCTCAGCATTACACCTTTTGGAAAGCCGGTTGTGCCAGATGTATAGATGATG
>JANPNY010000007.1:0-3378 GCA_031427745.1 Chitinophagaceae bacterium
ACCTAAGAAGCCAGTTAAAAAAGATATTTTTCATCCCCAAAAAGTTGTTGAGGAAGAAGATGAGATTCCTTCTGCCGGCAATTTAAAAACAGTCACCTACAGCCAGCAAAATGTACATGATTTTGCATGGTTTGCAGATAAACGTTTTAAAGTGGTAACAGATACGCTTGCGCTTGCATCGGGCAGAGTAATAAAAGTAAATGCCTTTAACGTAACCGGCGATAAGGATAAAGGCTATTGGAAAAATGCAGTAAATTATATTAAAAAAGCTGTGATAACAAGAAGTGAGCGACTGGGTGAATATCCCTACGATGTTGTTACGGCTGCAGAAGGAAATGTAACCTATCCCGGCGGGATGGAATATCCAACCATTACACTAATTTCTGGCGTAACCAGCCAATTGGATTTAGAGGAATTGATTGAACATGAAGTTGGCCACAACTGGTTTTACGGTATTTTAGCCAGCAACGAAAGGGAGCACGCCTGGATGGATGAAGGCATGAATACTTATTATGATACCCGCTATTGGAACGGGGAAAAAGATATTAACGTAAGGAAGGAATCAGATAATTCATTTATTGCCAATCGCCTACCTTCCAATCTTAATATTTTTATTATGCAGTACATTATTTCGCTCCAAAAAGACCAGCCCATTGAAACCGCTTCTGAAAAGCTTGCCGGGTATAATTATGATCCATCGGTATACCACAAGGCAAGCCGATGGATGAAGTTATTGGAGCAAACCCTTGGCCGATCAGTGTTTGACAGTTGTATGCATAGTTACTACAACACATGGAAATTCAAACATCCTTACCCGGAAGATTTTAAAGCAGTCGTAGAAAAAGTGTGTAACAAAAATGTAGATGCTATTTTTTCGCTGCTGTCAAAAAAAGGAAATCTAAGCAATACCGAAGAAAAGCGGGAACTAAAACTGGCATCTTTTTTTAGCTTAAAAGACACAGACAAATACAAATATATTTTTGTAACGCCAGCCATTGGCAATAATTTGTACGACAAACTTATGCTGGGAGTGGCGGTACATAATTATACTTTACCGGCAGAAAAATTTCAGTTCCTTGTAGCACAATTCTATGCAACCGGTTCAAAAAAAATCAACTCCCTGGCAAGGGTAAGTTATACCTGGATGCCGGGCACCGATGGGAAGCAGGTGATATTTTCCCTGGCTGGTTCCAAATTCAGCAGAGATGAATTTATTGATTCAATTGGTACAAAAACGGCTCTTGGTTTTAGCAAAATTGTTCCGTCTGTAAAAATAATTTTTGCCAATAGCAACCCGTTAAGCCATGTGAAAAAATTTCTGCAGTGGAAAACGTTTTTTATAAGCGAGCAAAATTACCTGTTTACAAGAGATACGGTGAACCAGGCAGATAACATAACTTATCCAACTGTTAGCAGGTACCTAAACCAGCTTAAATTGGTGGCGGAAAACAACCGGGTACTATATCCGTACAAGGGAGAGTTAATGGCTGAGCAAGGGCGAAATTTTGCAAGGCTGGCATTTACCGGAAATTACTTTTTTAATTATGCCAAAGGCGGTGGTATGGAAGTTCGACTATTTGCAGGCAAGTTTTTTTACCTGGGCGAAAAGACCTACATCACTCAATACGAAACAGATCCTTATCAACTCAATCTTACCGGGCCAAGGGGGTACGAAGATTATACCTATGCTAATTACTTTGCAGGCCGTAATAAATTTGATGGCATTGCATCGCAGCAAATAATGCAACGGGATGGATTCTTTAAGGTAGGTACAGATTTGCTGGGAAGTAAAATTGGTAAAACGGATAATTGGCTGGTTGCTGCCAACTTCACCAGCAGCATCCCAAAATCAATCAATCCACTGGAAGTATTACCGTTTAAAATACCACTGAAGTTTTTTGTGGATATTGGAACCTATGCCGAAGCCTGGAGTGAGAATACCAACAAGAGCAAATTTTTATACGACGCAGGTTTACAGCTTTCATTATTCAAAGATGTGTTGAATGTTTACGTACCCATTTTTTACAGTAAAGTGTACAGTGATTATTACAAATCAACCATTACAGAAAAAAGGTTTTTAAAGACCATATCTTTTAGTGTTGATATCCAGAATTTTAGGTTGAAAAAACTCTTACCTCAACTTGCATTTTAAAATTGGCTATTCAATATCTAACATACCAGCAAATAAACCGGCAAAAATGGGATGACTGTATCAGCAATGCCGGCAATGGTTTAATCTATGGATACAGCGTTTACCTCGATACCATGGCCGACAACTGGGATGCGCTTGTACTAAACGATTACGATGCAGTGATGCCGTTAACCTGGAGAAAAAAATATGGTATCCGCTATTTGTATCAGCCATTTTTTACTGCTAGTCTTGGGGTGTTTGGTAATAATATGTCAGCCACTTTGTTAAATGATTTTTTACTAGCCATTCCGGCAAAGTTTAAATATTGGGATATCTATCTTAACGCCGGCAATTATTTTGAATTGCCTGCATTCAAACTATACGAGCGGGCCAACTATGTATTGTCTTTGCAAAATAACTACCAGCAATTATTTCAGCAATTTCGAAATAATATAAAGCGCAATATTGTTAAAGCAAAAAATTTACAGTTGCTGGTTCAAAAAAATATGCCTGTTGGTAATGTGATTGAACTGGCTAAAGAACAGTCAACCAGCTTTTCTCCCGTCAGTGATAAAGATTATGAAAGATTTAAAAAACTGTATCATCATTTGTATAACAATAAACAGGCAGCTACCTATGGTGTTTATACTCCGCAAAAGCAATTGGTAGCCTCCTGTGTGTTTTTCTTTTCACACAAAAGAGCCTATTATATTTTGGCAGGTAATCATCCCAATGGCAAAACGTTAGGTGCTTCCCACGCCCTTATTGCAGCTTTTATTGAGGAGTATGCCGCACATGATATCTTACTGGATTTTGAAGGTAGCGATGTTAGTAGCCTGGCATTTTTTTATAGCAGTTTTGGTGCTGTCTCAGAAAAATATGTTGGGCTAAAAAATAATAAACTCCCTCGGTTATTGAAATTATTTAAAAAAAACTAATACAGAAATGAGATGTCTTTCTTTATGGAGAACAAGAGACTATTAAACTGTTATTGATAAGCCTTGAGCTGTAGCATCCTTGACTGGAATTTATTTCGTGCCATAGGTTACTACCACATCAGAATGCTCGTTGGTAGTAAACTGTTTGCCAATATCAAAACCAGCAAAATCTGGTTTTAAAAAATGAGAGGTTACAGAAAGTTTATTATCCAGTCTTTTTACAGAAAGATAATGAAACATGGGTTTGTAATCTGCGGCTTCATCAGGGATAGCAGTTGAAGATGAATTCAGCGGCTGATGAATACCACC
>JANPNY010000008.1:0-4855 GCA_031427745.1 Chitinophagaceae bacterium
TTTTAAACGCTTACCAACAAGGGCGAAATTATTAGGTGTATTTTATTCTCCTGAAAAATTTAATAAAATTCAGGCATTATTCTTCACCTCCGGCAACTGGAACATTCATTAATCCGCCAAAAAACAAGGCATTTAAAAATAATTTATTGGTGCCATACCAGGTACCTCTAAAATTTGGGTTGTCACTAAAAAGAATTACCCTTCCACTTCCTTCTGTCCCAACAATAATTGCGGCACTGTTTTTTACTTTCTTTAATGTAGAAGGATGAATATAACCTCCAATAAGCGGATCGTCTCCATATAGAGCAACAGTACTGTACGCACTAAGACTAGGCAATAAAAAAGTAAGTCCGTTTCTGTAAATACTTACTGTGCGGTTGGTAAATCCAAATCCTATTGGATGCGTAGTATCAACATCAACTTTAAATATAGAGCCACCCATCGCCTTTGCTCCTTCAATATAAGTAGCATCGTCAAAAAATTGTCTGATTGGCGTGGTTTTACTGCTATCGGCCACTAATAATTTTTCTTTTGTAAGTCCATTTTTTATAGCCCATTCCGATCCAGTTTTTAGGGTAATCAATGTGCCGCCATTTTGTACCCAGGTTTTTATTTTTTCGGTTACAATCTTATCAATAAGACTATAATTTCCGTTAACCATAACAATAGTATTGTACCTGCTTAGATTTGCTCTTCCAAGATTTAATATATCTATTTTGGTAATGGGCATTCCAATCCGTTGGTCCAGCAAATGCCATACTTCACCAGCCTCTGATGCTGCTACACCGGTACCAATAATCATGGCCGCTGTTGTTTTTTGAAGAGTGCGGATATTATTGCTGCCCAAATCTATTCCGGCAGCACTAAAGCCTGTATTTAACCCATGTATTAAAATGCCGGTTAATGTAGAAGTGGCTGCCACTGCGGTGTACAACGAATCGGCACTTATTAATTGCAGGTTTACAGCTAAAACAATACTGCCATAACCAAAAGTTTTTTGCTGCTGGTTAATTATTGCAGTAAACGGGCGAAATGCTGCCTGCACAATTACGCCGGCTTTTTGAAGATTAAAAATAGCTTTATGAATATTGTAATCTGTGGCCTCTATCACATAGGCATAGTTGCTTTTTGTAACCGTGGGTGCAGTGGCAGCAATAGATGTAATGCGGTTTGATGTAGCAAGTGCAGATTTTGTAACAGCATAAGGTAAGTTGTAAGCATGTATAAGGCTCCAGGCCGATGCATCGTAAAATGAACTGTCCTGGTAAGTAATTGCCTTTTCAAAAACGGAACGTACCATGATGTAATTATCTTGTGCAGTTGGTACAAAATACGATTTGCCGGCTTCAAATTTTTTGCCATCTACATTAATTGTATTGGTAACAGCATACACTTCAATTTCATGCAGCAGTAACATATTTGTAAATGCAGTGGTACGGGTAGCATCATTTGCATCGCCAAAAATATAGCCTTTAATGGGAGAGGCTGCTGCATGCAATTTAGCTTCTTTGTAAAACGAGGACCTCATTTTTAGCAAGGCTGGTTTTTCCGCCAGCGATGCTCTGATGGTAGTAAGTGAAGCTGTAAACTGGTTGCGGATGGTAAATGCAAAAGTTAAGGGAATAGTGTTGGTTTCCTGCACATGACCCCGGCTGCTGCCTTGCTCAAATAAAAATCCGGCACCACCATAAAAATTAATATAACTACTGCCATAACCAGGGTATAATTTATCAAAGGCTTCTTTTGTAAAATACATTGAACCTATTTTTTCGCTTGCCTTACTAAAATAACCTGCATACAAAGGGTAAATAGTTTTATATAAAAAATCGGGAACTACGGGGTTGTTGCTTGCATCCATTCCCGGATCAAAATAAAAAGTAGAGTTGGTACCCATTTCATGATGATCTGTTTGTACATACGGCCTCCATTGATGAAAGAATTTTATTCGGTTTCTTGTTTCGGGAAACGTACCTAAAAACCAATCCCGGTTTAAATCGAACCAATAATGATTGGTTCTGCCACCCGGCCAAATTTCTGTATGTTCTCTATCAAGAGGATCGGCAACAGGGGGGTCGGCCTTGTGCATATTGGCCCAATTGGTGTGGCGGTCTCTTCCATCAGGATTGATAACCGGATCCATCAAAATAACCATATCATTCATCCATTTATTGGCCTCTGTAGATTCAGACGCTACAATGTAATAAGCTGTAAGCATAGCAGCTTCACTGCTACTCGGCTCATTGCCATGCACATTATATCCCAGGTGAATAACCAAAGGAATATTTGCAGTGTTTCCTGTTAATTGACCTGCTAAATGGGCTTTGCGAATATCCTCCAGCTTTGCATGGTTTTCTGGTGAAGTGAATATCGCCGTTATTTGTTCCCGTTGCTCAAAAGTTTTGCCAATCACCTGCATTGTCATTCTGTTACTTAGGCCGTCAAGCTCCCGAAAATATTCTACAATTTTATCATGCCTTGTATGTTGGGTGCCAAGGGGGTAACCAAGAAAAGTTTCGGGACTTGGAATTTGCGGATTAAAATTGCCTGTATCGGGACAAAAATAATCTGACTGGGCAAAAACATTGCTGAAAAAATAAAAGAAAAATAAAACAAAAGTAATACGAAGCATAGTAATGGTTTTAGCGTTTAAAGCTAAGTTATTTTGGGTTGATAAATTAACAAGAGTGTATGCTAAACTGCAGCTGGCTTTTGTGAACACCAGCCGATATTTAATTTATACAAAATCACTTAATGGCAATTGATTGTACATAAACTATAATTGAACTTTATTTAACAAACAACCGTTAATCTAAATACTTTTTATCTACCATCAAAACTGTAATATTGCACCTTTAAAGTCATTCGATATTAAATTTTTGAGATTAATTCCTTACAATTAAATATTTATGCAGCAAGATTTATTTGTAATTTAATATTGTAATAGTTTCTTATAATTAATAAATTATTGTATCCTGCTTTTCCTAAACTTTTTTACCAATGCTGTGGATGATTTCAACATGCTTACTCATTGCTAAACCCGCTTTACTACGTGCCTTCGGATATTGGTCAAAAGACCAACATCGGCGTTTGCTGAGTAGCTTGCTTATTTTAAATACTTACCAACAATGGCGAAAACGTTCTCAGCGCTGCTCATTGCTCGTTGAAAAACGTTGTTGGAAATAAATGTTTCTGGGAATGGATAAATATTCTATACTTAAAATAGTATAGAAATATTTTATCTCCAGTAAAAAAGAAGTAAACTTTTTATAAATATTGGCATGGCAGAGTGGTTGATTAAGCACTAAGTACAAACTTAATTTGTGTTAACGCTGGGGCTTGAACTAAAATAGCATTATCATTTTTGAATTCTAAATCTGAGTGACATTTTGAATAATGCAAACTTTAAATGCTAAAAATATACTTTTTTTAAGTGACTCAGTTAATGGAGCTGTTCTGTCCATGTTTAAGGTATTTCTTAGAATTAAATTATTTTTTACTAATGGTTCTGTTGCAAAATTTGCATTATTTTGATAAAATTTGACTGGTCTCAAAGCACTATAAACTTTTGCCTTTAAGGCAAGGCTTTAGCTTCTACAAATCTAACGTAATTTTAAAGTATGGAAAATGTACGAAAGGGTAGTCCTAGCATCCATTAATTGCACGTTAATTTGGATTGGAGTACAAAGTATTGTTGCGAAGTATTGCGTGGAGATATTCAAATTAGTATTACGGAATTTATTTGTGAAAGATGTGATAGTTTGGATATATAGATAATAAAAGGTGTTGTGAGAAAGAAACATATTCACCTTTTTTAAACCTACGGGTTTATAACCCATAGTATTTGAGTACAACATTTAAAAAATAATCGTATGCCAATTTATATGGATCGCCACGATGTTTCAGAAATGGTTACAGCAGAGATTGTAGCCCAATTACACCAGGAGGATTTAAAAATACAGGATCAATTTGGTTGTAGGGGATTAACTTATTGGTTTGATGAAAAAAGAAAAACTGCTTTCTGTTTAATTGAAGCACCGGATGCAAAAGCCATTCAAAAAATGCATAATCAGGCTCATGGCCAGGTTCCGCATAGGGTGATAGAAGTAGATGCCAGCATAGTTGAATCATTTTTAGGTAGAATTGAAGATCCAGAAAAAGCACAAAACACCGCATTAAATATTATTAATGACCCGGCCTTTAGAACAATTATGGTTATAGCGTTACAACGATTATCGCTGATACAAAATGATGCTGCTCAATTTAAATCTTCATTACATAATTACAATAATGCGGTACTTAAGTTATTGAATGTTTATGAAGGGCAAACGGTTAAACAAAGTGAAACTCATTTTTTAGTTTCTTTTAAATCAGTCTCCAATGCCGTGCATGCTGCTTTTGATATTCAATCGTTATTAAAAGATGGTATTTATGATATAAATAAGGATAAAATCCTTTTAAAAATAGGGTTGAGTGCCGGCGTGCCGGTAACTGAAAAGAAATTAATTTTTGAGGATACTATCAAACTAGCTGAGCGGATGTGTACAATTATTAAAGGCGAAATTATAATTTCATCAGAAGTTAAAGAATTATATAATAGCGAAAATTCAAATGCTTTACGTGAAAGAAAAAACATATTATTTCTTACCCAAACAGATGAAAAGTTTTTAACCCTTTTAATGGATTATACAGAATGCACCTGGAGCAATACAAATTTAAAAGTAGATGATTTTAGCAAACCTGTGGGATACAGCAAATCTCAATTGTATCGTAAAATAATTTTACTTACCGGCAAATCACCCAATACTTTTATAAAAGATTACCGGTTGAATGAAGCTTTAATATTATTGAATAAAAA
>JANPNY010000009.1:0-4501 GCA_031427745.1 Chitinophagaceae bacterium
TCTTTTGATAAGCTGAACTTTCGTTTTATATCCCATATCTAGTAATTTAACTAGATACTAAATTACACAAAAAAATGACTATCTCAGCACGAAATAGTCATTTTTTAAAAATACTTTTCTCAAAAGATCCAAACTCGAGAGAGCAGCCTGAAGGCTGCTCATGTGAAAATTTTTCCTTACAATTAAGTTGCGACTCAGGTTATAGATTTATACAAACAGCATATGTACTCCCTCGCCCTGGCTTTGCTTGTAAAAATCACCCACGGTGATTACTGCATCAACGCCTTCATACAAATCTTCCTTTTTATAGTGAAACATATCCATCGCTAATTTGCATGCCCATAATTTTACACCGGAAGCAGTGAGGATATCCAAAAACTCGTGTATATCCGGCATATCTATCTTCTCCATTTCTTTTTTCATCATCGAACTTGCCAGTGCTTCCATGCCTGGCAAACCACCCAGCATGGTTGGCATGTGCATGGCAGGATTGCCTACTGTTGCCACGTGCAGGTGTTCCAATTTCTTGTTATGAACTGCTTCCAATCCGAAAAAAGTAAAAAATATTTCAGCTGCTATTCCTTCCATACGGGCGCCGTTGGCCAATACAAAAGCGGCATACACATTTTCCAATGTTCCTTTAGATAAGATGATCATCATCTTTTTTATGGCTCCATTATTTTCACTCATAATTGACAAATTTTAATTGATTAAATACAACTGGCGGGCTTTGGTATGCCGGCAATTTTTGTTGCGGTTTTTAAAGGTGCGTTTGGAAATAACTGGTAGAACTCTTTGATATCAGTTACACCACTTTTACCAATACGCCGGATGCTAAGTGCTACCTGGTTCTTTTGTTCATTTTGCAAATACTTTAATATTTCCCAATGCCTTGCACTTAAAGGAATGCTGGCTTCTGCTGCAAGAGCTTCGCCCACTTTTTCATCCCATTGACTAAAGTCTGTTAAGTATCCTTCTTCATTTACGGTAATGTTTTTACCTGCTATTGTCTTTTCCATGATTATTTATTTTTAAGATTTAATAATTTATGTGTAATGTTTTCCACTTTCAGACATCGTTGCTGATACAAATGGAATATGTGTCCCCTTCAACAAAACATTCCAGTATATCCAACGGAAAGCCAGTTTGCCCATATGATTCATCCTGCTTTCTTTTAAAAGGCTCAGTGGCCCTATTCCGGCAAACGGAAAACTTCCTTCAACCGGCTCATGGGTGTAATTAAAATCTATCAGTAATGCCTTTCCGTTTCCTGTTTCAATAAAGCAGTTGGCATGTCCGTCAAATTCTTCTTTCAATGGCTCGCCATGTACAAACCGAAGAATATTATCAGTTAATATTTCTGCTTCAAAGTGAGCCACAGAACCGGCTTTAGAAGCAGGTATATTACTGGCATCGCCTAAAACAAAAATATTTGCATGGTCTTTAGATTGAAGGGTGGCTTTATGGGTGGGTACATAATTCAAATCATCACCCATGCCGGATCTTTCTATTAATTCATCGCCCTTGTTGGTGGGCACGGTTACCAGTAGATCAAAAGGAATTATTTTACCACCATAATCAACAATTTCCTTTCTTTCATTATCTACCTTTTCAATGGCAAAATCAGGTTCTATATTGATGCCTTTTTCATGCAGCAAATGTTCAAGTGCTTCGGTAGCTTTTGGTTTGGTGAATGCACCGCTTAATGGGGTAACATAAGTGATCTCCACTTTATCACGCATGTGCTTGTTTTTGAAAAAAGAATCGGCTAAAAAAGCAAATTCCAGCGGTGCTACCGGGCATTTGATGGGCATCTCGGTAATATGAACAACCAGTTTACCACCTTCCCAATCCCGCAGTTTATTTCTTAAAGCAAGTGCCCCTTCAAAAGTATAAAAATCAAAAACTGATTTCTGCCACTCAGCACCTTTCATGCCTTCGGTTTCTTCGGGCGCAATTTTAGCGCCGGTGGCTACTATTAAAATATCATACGCTAAATCATCACCTCCGGTGAGTTCTATTTTATTGGCGGCAGGCAAAATGCGGTTGATTTTATTTTTAACCAGTTTTACATCTTTTGGTATAAACTCTTCAATGGTCTTGATAATATCTTCGGGAGCATAAATATCAAAAGGCAGAAAAAGATAACCGGGTTGATAATGGTGTTGTTCCCTTTCATCAATGATGGTTATTTCCCACTCAGGATGTTTTAGCTGGTGATTCAGGTGATTGGCCATCATGGTGCCTGCTGTTCCGGCTCCTAAGATTACAATATGTTTCATACAAGTTGATTTTAAATTGATAGAATCGCCTCTGCAATTTTTATTGCAGGCTTAAAAATGATTGTTGCTTTTACAGAATTAGCAATCAGGCAGGCCGCTTCTGATTTTTCTAAAATACGGATGGCTTTTTCTTTGTCTGCATCCGGTACAATGGTTAGCACAGGAGATAAAACCACTTCACTCATCATCAGTTTTCCATCCACTTTTTCAAGTGTACCAATGGCATTGCTTTCAAAATGGATAAAATCGAATTTGAAATTTTCTGCAATGGCGAGGAAGGTTGTCATAAGGCAACTGTTTACTGCAGCTACCAACAAATGCTCGGGAGACCAGATGCCCGGCATGCCTTTTGGAAATTCGGGTGGCGTTGCCACTTCTATTTTTGTATTTAAAACGGGAGAACTCATTAAACCCAATCTGTCAGATTCCCAATTTACTTTTACTTCGTAATGATAAGCGGTTTCCATAACATTTTTTTAAGTTTCTAATTTGATTTACAACTCAAAATTGTATCAAAAAAAACTGTGGAATTGTAACTTATATCACATAATACCTAACTATGATGAGCTTCATGTAAGCAGATGAGGTTGGTCATAAAAAGCATGATTAAAAACCAGGAATAAGAGAGACAATTATTTTTTTGTAAACATAACAGGGTTTTTATGCAGGAGATTGCAACAACGCATTGATATATTTAACTGCATTGCACGCTGGCTGTATCGGTTTTTACTTGTTGTTTGTGTTTGTTCATTATCCAGTCTGCAATTTTAACAGCGCCACCCGGTTGGCATTTCATTCTGTACCTGATGATGACAGAAGATATAAATGTGAGTAAGCCAATAAAAATAATGGCAGCGTTAATGTTGATTAAGTCCGCTATAATGCCGGTGAGTATGGCGCCAATGGCATAACCCAAATCTCTCCACAAGCGGAAAATACCGATACTTTTAGCCCTGTCTTGTGGGTGGGTGTTTTCTGCAACCGTTGCAAGGAATGTTGGATACACCATGGCGGTACCCCATCCCAGAATGGAAGACAGTAGTATAAAATGAAACATCGTATTTGCAAATACCAAAACAATTAAAGCAAGGGCCTGCAACAGCATACCTGTATAAAGCATATCTTTTTTACAGAATTTATCAGCCATTTTTCCGGTAAACAATTGCCCGATACCCCAAACGCCTGGATATATTGCAGTAACTATTCCTATTTCGCCGATCGTAAATCCTTTTGAGGCAAGCAGGATAGGAAAGATACCCCATGCCATGCCATCATTCAGGTTGTTTATTAACCCCGCCTGTGTTACCGAACCGAGGTTTTTGTTTTTCCAGGTGGTGTCCCAGAATATATTTTTCAACCGGGGAGTAACATTGTTGATGGTATCTTTTGCAACATGCTGGTGGGTGTCTTTAATAAAAAAGATACTTCCTGTCAACCCAAAAAAAACCAACACAATTCCTATGTAAAAAGGATAAGGCCTGATGCCATATTCACTGGCAATCCAGCCGGTTAAAAATGCGACCAATGCTACAGCAATATATCCGGCAAATTCATTTAACCCCATGGCAAAACCTCTTTGCTTTTCTCCCACCAGATCAATTTTCATCACAACTGTACTGGACCAGGTTAAACCCTGGTTGATACCCAACAACACATTGGCTGCAATTATCCAGCTCCAGTTGGGAGCAAACATTAAAATAAACGGAATGGGAATACCCATTATCCAACCGGCTACCAACAGTTTTTTTCTGCCAAATTTATTGGCTAATGCACCTGCATAATAATTGGTAATTGCTTTAACAATGCCAAAGACAATGATGAAGGAAAGAATGGCTGTTTTAGCTGCAATGGCAAATTCCTTTTCTGCAATCTGCGGAAGTATGGATCTCTCCAGACCAACCATACCACCCACAAACCCGTTGATGATTACCAAAAGGGTAAACTGTTTCCAGTTCTCTTTTAAACCTAATTGAACCTGCTTCATTGGATATCTGTGTTTTTTTTAATAACAATGTTGTTACTTATCTCAGCTATCGCCACTTCCGCTTCCATAGAAAGTGAATTGCGCCTGCGACACCCGCCTTAGAAACAAAGCGAATCCAATAATAATTGGTGACATCGGTTGCGCCGATAATATCCGCGTAGATAGTCGCTGATGTTGTGCCGATGAGTACGGCAAGCCCGATATTGTCCACCGCAGCACGCATAATCTCGGTGTA
>JANPNY010000010.1:0-4318 GCA_031427745.1 Chitinophagaceae bacterium
GGCGGCAAAAGAAGAACTGGGAAACGATAAAAAAAAAGAGTTGAAGCAGGAACTTAAACCAGAGAAAGAAAAGGTAGAAAATAAAAATGATAAAACGCTTTTACCTAAAAAAAGGGAAAGCAGTAAAAAAGGCTTAGGGGTATCTTAACAGAATCCTAAACCATTTTTCATTTTAAAAATTTGCAAAATGAATATCGAAAATATTTCAGCTTTAATGGGACAGTTGCAATCGTTAGGTTTTGAAAATGCAGGCTATTCATTGTTAAAGCGAATTAGTTTTAAGCCTGAAAATTTTATCCTTTCTCAAAAAATAGAGAAGGCCAAAGACAAGTTAAGCTTTCAACTATTTTTTGAAAAGGGTGTCAAGCAAGACATTTATGTTTTGTTGTATTATGATGCTATTCTTCAAAAGGAAACGCCCTTAATTGATACTGCCATTAATGGCATTAATACCGCTAACCTGGAAAAATCAATGATAGAAATTGATTGGAAAAATGCTTTCGATTTTGTTACAAAAAAACATTTGAATTTGGAAGATAAAACAAGCTGGGAAAAAGAACTGAAAGTTTAATCGGTGAAAGAAGGTCTTTCGGATTTAGAAAAATCGGAAGATGGTAAAGTAGTTGCCGTAGGGCTTAAACTAAAATATTGGGCTGGTATTTCATACCAGGAGTTGTTTGGGAATATCAGTCCTTTAAAAAACAAGTCTGAAGTAAGCCAGCGCTTTTATTTTTTTGAAGGTCAAACAGGCATATCAGTAGATGAGGCATATCGGTTTTTAAAAAACAGGTGGCTTGAAAGGGAGATGCAGCTTAAAAAGAAACAGCCAGGGACATTACCACCGGACGAAGCAGATAGCAATAATCATTCATCGGGCAGCAGTTTATTGAAAAAAAAAAGAGTAGGAAAGAAAAAGGGAACTAAGTTAAATAAACCGGTTCATAGTTAAGTATCATGGAACTCTTTCCCCATTAACCGGCTTTTACAAAGCCATTGAAGAGATGTGAAAATCAGTACCACCCATATCAGTCTTTACATGGCTTTGTTGTAGCAATGGAACTTAAATGGCGGATTAAATCCTGTGATGATAACGAGAAATATAGTTATGAAGGCTGCAAAAATAAATGCCCGGTATACCTATAATAAGTGCATGAATAATCTGCAGGAGTATGGATATATAATTTATCACCCTTAATCTAACTCTTTTGTTTGCAGTAAAGTTTATTTAAAATTCTAAAAAATGATGTAAGTATTATATTACTTTTTAAAAGGAGGAGGTGTGAAATGGAGAGTGTGAAAATTGAAAAAGTAATTGAAATATTGCAACAGCATAATGTGCATATCTCAATTGAACAAGCAAAGATTATACTGGAATTTATGGTTAAATTTGCTAACATAGCATTAACCAATCAGATAATAAAATGACTGCAGATTTATACATACGGGTAAGCACTGATGAGCAAGCTGATAAGGGTTATTCTCAGCGTGATCAGGATGAACGGTTGCATAAGTATTGTGAGGCTAATCAAATTGAGGTGAGAAAAGTTATTTATGAAGACCATTCAGCCAAAACTTTTAACAGGCCTCAATGGAATATTTTGTTACTGGATTTAAAAAAAAAGCAGGGGCAGGTTAATGTTGTTTTATTTCTTAAATGGGATAGATTTAGCCGCAATGCCGGGGATGCGTATCAAATGATTAGTACATTAAGAAAATTAGGTGTGGAGCCACAAGCGATAGAACAACCTTTGGATTTGGCTATTCCTGAAAATAAATTAATGCTTGCTTTTTATTTGGCAGCACCTGAAGTAGAAAACAACCGCCGTGCATTAAATGTTACTTACGGTAAGAAGAAAGCAAGAAGGGAGGGAAGATGGATGGGGAAAGCACCATTGGGTTATATAAATAAAATTACTGCGGATGGTAAGAAATATATTGCACCAAAAGAACCTGCTGCAAGTATTTTAAAATGGGCTTTTAATACCATAGCAAAAGGTCAATACCAGGTAGAACAGATATATAAAGCGGTAAATGACCAAGGTTTTAAAGTTTGCAAATCTGGTTTCTGGAATTTGCTGCGTAATCCGGTTTACTGTGGTAAAATTTTAACCTGCGGTTGGAAAGAATTGCATAAAACGTATGTGCCTGGGTAGCATGAATCCATTCTTTCTGAAACGTTGTTTAATGAGGTTCAGGACTTCTTAGATGGAAAGAAAAAGAACTATCGTACCAAAAGTAGGTTCTTTAGAAGTGCTTCAATTAAGAGGCTTTATTAAATGTCCAAGATGCGGTAAACTTTTAACCGTTAGTGCATCACGGGGGCATGGAGGGCTGTATTATTATTATCATTGTTCAGCATCTTGTGGTTCCCGTTTTAAATCCCAACATGCAAATGAACTTTTTGCCGGAGAACTGAAAAAGTACATACCCCGTTCTGGTATGGCAGAAGTATTCAAATTGGTTATCAATGAAGTTTATCTCGCAAAAACAAAAAATCAAAAAGATGAAATCAAGAATATAAAAACTGAACTTGAACAATTAAATAGCAGACTTGCAAAAGCAAGGGAATTGTTGTTATCAGGCGACCTTGATGGTGCAGATTATAAAGAAATAAAATCAGGATATGAGAAAAAAATAGCCTTTTTAGAAGGCAGGGTTTTGGACTTGAATAAAGGCACTACAAGTATCGCTGCCTTGCTGGACAAGGCTTTAAACGGCCTCACAAAGCTTGATATACTCTATGCAGAAGCCGATACAAAACGCAAAAGAGAAATAATAGGTTCGATGTACCCCGAAAAATTGACTTTTGACGGAATGTGTTATCGAACCTACCGGCTCAATGAAGCTGTTGAGTTAATATATAAGCTGGGAGAGAGTTTCAGCGAAAATAAAAAGGACAAACCAGTAAAAAAACCGATTTGTCCTCGCTTGTTGGGTTACTAGGATTCGAACCTAGAATGACAGAATCAAAATCTGTAGTGTTACCATTACACTATAACCCAATCTTTTTCAGCAATTATTTACTACTGATTTATTTGAGGTGCAAATTTAGGGTAACAGTCCAAACTTGCCAAAATGATTTTAAAAATAATTCCGAATATTTTTAAAATCATTTGTATTAAAAGATCGAACCTATCTGGCTAAATCTTTAATTCCGTTCTAAGCTCTGTCTTCGTCTTCTTTTAATTTTTTAATCATATCCAGTGCTTCTACAACTACGTCGCACATAATGGTGATTAAAGAGCCGGGCTTTGCATTTTTATAGGCAAATGTAATAGCTTCTTTTTCGTTGAAAATAATGGTAATGGGTATGTCTTTTGTTTTTGTTTGATTGATGCCTTCTACCAAAAGGTTTACAATTTCTTGTGCCGTACGACCTCGTAAGTTTTTATCCTGTCTTATTATAATTTCATCAAAACATCCCGCTGAAATTTTTCCAAGATCCCTTATATCTTCATCTCTTCTGTCGCCTGTACCACTGATGATGCCTACTTTTGGATAACCTTCCATCTTACCAATAAAATCACTTAGCAACCTAAGACCAGCCTGGTTATGGGCAAAATCAACCAGGAAATCGAAGTTTTTAAATTTAAATAGATTTAACCTGCCAGGTGTTTGAGTAGGGGAGGGAATAAAGGTCTCCAATGCATCTTTAATATCAGCCACTTTAATATTCCGATACAAGTAGGTAGCCAAAATAGCCGGCAATGTATTCATGATATTATGCGTTGCTTTTCCGCCATAGGTGATGGGGATATCAACCACTTTTTCTACTCTTATTTTCCAGGTACCTTTTAATATAGTTACGTAACCATTTTCATACACAGCTGCTAACCCGCCATCATTGCAATGAGCTTTTATCCGGGGATTATTTTCATCCATGCTGAATAAACCAATATTGCACTTTAAGTCATTTTTTATTGCATAAACCAAATCATCATCGGCATTTAAAATAGTATAGCCGTGTGGAAAAACGGTTTCAGCCACCACCGCTTTAACCTTTGCCATTTGCTCAATAGAATCAATTCCGCCAAGGCCAATATGATCGATACTTACATTGGTGATAATAGCAATATCGCAGTTTTGAAAAGCCAAACCATTTTTTAATATACCACCTCTTGCACATTCTAATACTGCAAAATCAACGGTGGGATCTTTTAAAACAAACAGTGAACTCAAGGGGCCTGTACAGTCTCCTTTCATTAACATCTGGTTCTGTATATACACGCCATCACTAGTAGTATATCCCACTTTGTACCCGGCACTTTTTGCAATATGTGCTACCAAACGGGTAGTAGTTGTTTTGCCATTGGTACCG
>JANPNY010000011.1:0-8803 GCA_031427745.1 Chitinophagaceae bacterium
TAAAAGAAAGCAAAAGAGGCTTTCCTTCGCTATTTACCTCTTTCTGCAAACTCTCCGGTTTAACTGCTTTATTTCCTACCTCTAAAATTTTTGCCGACTATTACCTCGGTCATTTACCCAAAAATAAAACCCACGAAATAGCTGTATTATCTGGTGCTTTTATGATGGTTAAGAAAAAAGTGCTCGACAAACTGGGGGGCTTTGATGAAACATTCTTTATGTACGCAGAAGATATTGACCTAAGCTATCGCATACAAAAAGCCGGCTATCTAAATTATTATTTTGCTGAAAGTACCATTCTGCACTTTAAAGGAGAAAGTACCAAAAAAGTAACGCTTCAATACATCCAAACATTTTACGGAGCAATGGTTTTGTTTGTAAAAAAACATAATGGGGTATTTATCAGCCATACTTACACATTATTAATACAAGGATTAATTGCAATAAAAACTATTGGCGTCCACATACATAGAGCATTGAAAAAATCGGGTAATAAAAATGAAAAAATAATTGCACCGGGCAAGGCTTTTATAATTAGTGATGCTAAAACTTTTAAAGTAATTCAGCAACACACAACACAATTTTTTGAGGGTGTTGAAAAAATTGATTCATTAAAAATGGTGACTCCAGGCCATGCAATTATTCTTTGCAATCCTCCTTTATCGTTTAAAGAAATTATTCAGCACATTCAACAGCATCAGGAGCAGTTTAATTTTTTTATTCATTCCGCTAAAAGCAGTTGCCTTGTTACCAGTGGTGATAAAAATTCAGCTGGCACTTCAATAAGATTATAGCAATGTATCAATAAGATTAAATCACTATTGTCCGCACTCGCCAGTACTCATGTAAAAAGTTGAACAGGCCTTTCTCAAATCATCTTTATTCCTTCTTTCTTAAATTATCGGCTTTAATTTTATTGCCCGGTTTTCGATGAAATCACCCCTCCTCATTGATAAATCCATTAGCCTTGCTTCAGTGTTTATCTCAATCTATTCGATGGATATTGGCAATCTGTACAAATTTAAAATAGCTAACAAGCTGACCAACACAGCATTTTTAGAATTCAATACCGCCCCAACGCCAAACTATTTACCTTTGCGGGGTAATGGAAAAAACAAACTTTATTGATTATATCCGGATATTTTGCCGGAGTGGCCACGGTGGCGCAGGAAGCAAACATTTTATGCGTACCAAATACAATGCAATGGCAGGGCCCGATGGAGGAGATGGCGGCAGGGGTGCACATATTATATTAAGAGGAAGTTCACAACTTTGGACATTGCTCCACTTAAGGTATTACAAAAATGTATTGGCAGAAGATGGGGAAAGTGGCAACAAAAATAATTCATCGGGCAGAAGCGGTGAAGACATCATCATTGAAGTACCACTTGGCACCATTGCCAAAGATGAAATTACTGGTTTAAAAGAAGTAGAGATTTTAGAAGATGGTCAGGAAGTAATATGGGTAAAAGGTGGCCGTGGCGGATTGGGTAACAGTAATTTTAAAACTGCTACCAACCAGGCACCCGAATATGCCCAACCAGGCGAAGCCGGCACAGAAGGGTGGAAATATTTAGAACTGAAAGTATTGGCAGATGTGGGCCTGGTGGGTTTTCCCAACGCCGGTAAATCTACCTTACTTTCTGTACTTACTGCTGCTAAACCTAAAATTGCAGATTATGCTTTTACCACTTTAATACCTCAGTTAGGTATGGTAGAATACAGAGATGGTAAAAGTTTTTGCATTGCCGATTTGCCAGGTATTATAGAAGGTGCTGCTGAAGGCAAAGGGCTTGGTCATCGTTTTTTAAGGCATATAGAACGCAACTCAATTCTGTTGTTTTTAATCCCGGCCGATTGTGCAGACCACAAAAAAGAATTTGAAATACTGGTAAACGAACTGGAGCAGTACAATCCCGAAATGCTTCAGAAAGATTTTGTGATAGCCATCAGCAAAAATGATATGCTGGATGATGAATTAAGAACTGCTATTGCCAAAGAGTTACCCGCCAACATTCCTCATATTTTTATTTCTTCTGTAACAGGCCAGGGCCTGCAGGATTTAAAAGACCTGCTTTGGAAAACGCTAAATGCACCGGCCAAAGAAACGTAAATTTTTATTGCATCAATTTTTACGCTAAACTGCTGTTTTAATATCACAGCAGTTTTTTTATTGTTTTAAACCAATTACCTGTTTCGTTGCCATTATTTGGCAAAGTCGTACTTTGCCCATTCATTTAAATTGATTGCTGTATGCCACAGAGTAAAATTGCCGGTATCGGTATGTATGTGCCCGAAAACATAGTTACCAATAACGATCTTAAAAAGTACATGGAGACTTCTAATGAATGGATAGAAGAACGTACCGGTATTAAAGAGCGCCGTTATGCCCACCGTACCGAAGAAACCACCACTACTATGGCTGTAGAAGCAGCAACGATTGCGATAGAAAGAGCAGGCATCACCCCACAGGACATTGATTTTATCATTTTTGCAACCTTAAGTCCCGATTATTATTTTCCCGGTTGCGGCGTATTAGTACAGCGTGCTATGAAAATGAAAGAAATTGGTGCATTGGATATTCGTAACCAGTGCAGCGGCTTTGTATATGCCTTGTCCGTGGCAGACCAGTTTATAAAAACCGGTATGTATAAAAATATTTTAGTTATTGGGAGTGAAAAACATTCTTTCGGTTTGGATTTTACAACAAGGGGAAGGAATGTTTCGGTCATTTTCGGAGATGGTGCGGGGGCTATAGTTTTACAGCCAACAACACAGGAAGGGCAGGGCATACTGAATACACATTTACATAGTGATGGAGAAAGTGCAGAAATACTGGCGATGTATAATCCCGGTACTCATGCCAATCACTGGACTGCAAATAAAGTTGCGGATTTTGATGAAGCAGAAATTGGCCAGATGTTTATGAGCAAGGATATGATTGACCATGATCAGAATTTTCCTTTTATGGATGGACCGGCAGTTTTTAAAAAAGCAATCGTAAAATTTCCGGAAGTGATTATGGAGGCTTTGGAAGCAAGTGGTTTTAAACCGTCTGATCTTAATTTATTGATTCCCCACCAGGCAAACCTGCGGATTGCACAGTTTGTACAGCAAAAACTACAATTAAGAAACGACCAGGTTTACAATAATATTCAGCAATATGGTAATACCACAGCTGCATCTATTCCCATAGCCTTGTGCGAAGCCTGGCAAATGGGGAAAATAAAAGAAGGTGACCTTGTATGCCTTGCCGCTTTTGGCAGTGGGTTTACCTGGGCCAGTGCATTAATTCGTTGGTAACAAAGTTGTTCGAAGAGTTAAATATTAAATGGGCCGTAATATTACTGTACATATCCAAAAAACCAAGTAATATTACACATTTTACTTATAAAGATAACCGTGGTTACAATAAAAACTAATAAAGTATGTTTAAGAAACTAATTAGTCCTAATATACCAACTACCCTAAAGCCTGTTTGTTAATGCATCGCAACATTATCTATTTTATTAACCCTATTTCCGGAACGAAAGGAAAAAAACAATTGGTTGAAATAATTGAGGACCGAACCAGAAAACAATTCTTCGCTTTTCAGGTTTTGCAAACTAATGCAGCAGGAGATTACCATTTTTTAAAAGATAAAATAGCCCAGGAACGAATTACTGATGTAGTGATTTGTGGAGGAGATGGTACGGTTAGCCAGATAGCGGGAGCTTTAATTGATGAACCCATTAATATTGGCATTATTCCTATGGGTTCAGGCAATGGATTAGCTTTGGCGGCTAAAATTCCCCGGGAAATTAACAAGGCGCTTGATATAATTTTTAAAGGAAAACCTTCCTTTGTAGATGCTTTTTTTATTAACTCCACCTTCAGTTGCATGCTCTGCGGCCTTGGCTTCGATGCCCAGGTTGCTCATGACTTTGCACGCCAAAAAAACAGAGGGTTAACTACCTACATTAAACAAACTATTCGTAATTTTTTTTCAGCCAAGCCCTACCGGTTTGAAATAATTAATAAAAACCAGCGGTTTTCGGTAGATGCCTATTTTATAAGCATTGCCAATGCTAACCAGTTTGGTAACCAGTTTACCATTGCACCCCAAGCAAACCTGAGTGATGGATTGCTTGATATTGTAATAGTTAAAAAAATGAGTAAGATTAAATTACTTTTGGCAATTGTGAAACAAATAAAAAACGGCAAAATTGCAGAGTATAATGAAGGCTCGTTTCATAAAAAAGATGTGTTGTATTTTCAAACCTCCCGGCTTTTAATTAACAATACAGGCAATGCTCCCCTGCACATAGATGGAGACCCTGCGGAAACTGCATCCAAATTCGCCATACAGGTTATACCACGGGCTTTTAAGCTGCTGCAGGAATAAATGGAAAACCACACTAACTACCAAAGATGCAGAGCAGCATTCCTTAAACAGTACTCAATAAAGTTCCATTACCATTAAAACGTTTTACAGTTACTTTTTTCGTCTAATAATGTGTAATAGAAAACACCAAAATCCCGAACAGTTCCTCATGTTTTTACAGAAATTCTCCTTGTTTTAGAGTAAGCGGGTTAATATTTAATGTGCGTTAAATTAATCATTAAAACATCGTAACTTTCTATAAATTTCACAACAAGTAAATACTCTTTAACATGCGCACAGTAGCCAATATTTTACAACATAAGCCCCCTGCTTTTAATGTTATACAAACCGATGCTAAAGTAATAGAAGCGTTGCATTTAATGAATTCCGTAAACCTAAGCTACCTCGTTGTAATGCAGGGCGATGTTTTTGCCGGAATATTTTCGGAACGAGATTACAGCCGTAACGTAATTTTAAAAGGGCTTCACAGCGATACCTGTTCGGTAAAAGAAGTTATGAGTATATCGCTTCCTATTGTTAGCATGCAGGATACTGTTGAGCATTGCATGGAAATGCTCAATAGCTACAAAACCCGCTATCTTATTGTATTTATTGATTCACAATTTAAAGGTGTTGTTACCATCAATGATGTACTGAGGGAGGCGCTACAAAACAAGGAAATGGTTTTCGACGAACTTTTAATTAAGGATGCAACTGAAATGCAGGATAAAATTTTTTAACCAATTAGTGTATTACCTACTTTAAAAGTGAAACAAATTCTTTTAACATTGCCTGGTTGTAAACGGTGTTAAAAGAATTAATCACATCTTTTTTTTCTGCGGCGGTTAAATGAAAATTTAGCGCCGCAGTTTTTTCTTCCCTGGCCGGCACATACATAAAAGTGAGGCGATGCATAGTAAGTCCATTAGCATCATTAAGATAACTGTATTGATCTGTTTGAAAATAATCCTGCAACTTATACCAGTTGTGCTGCAACATGGTGGCAGGCTTCAAAATTAAATCTGTAATAGAACCAGTCTCAAGTGGCTGCTGCCAGTTGTCTTTAACCCTGTCTCTCAATTGCAACACAATTACTCCCGAAGTATTGGCCGCAATCCATTCTTTAAAATTATCAATAAAACGCAGCGTAGTTTCCTGGCCAAAATTATCCCTGAGGCCAGCGTCCATTACATCAATAATTGGGTTGGTGGGCAACCACACATTGGGCAATACGTAAGGGAAAGTTGCATTCATCCGCATGGCGGTGAGCAGCCGCATATTAAGTGGGTTTTGCTTTGCCAGCAATGCTGCAAAATCAACTGCATCGGGACTAAAGCCTGTGTCTTGTTGAAACAGCAATGGTTTCATCATAAAACTTAGCGGCTGCGTGCTGATCATCATTTTACGACCATCTCTCGAAATAACAGAATTATAAATGATCAATGGAAGTTTAGCTGCCCTTTCATCGGCAGCATAATCACTAATGCTGTTACCCAATATATTATTGGCGTTTTCATTTAGCTTTTCTTCAAAAGCATATCCCCTGTCTTTTATATAACTATAGGGCCCTACTGAAAATTTTTGTGTGGGAGAAAAAAGATCCCTGCTCACCATTGAGGTAAATACCGGGTTCAGTAAATCTTGTGTAATATCATTGATGTATTGAGGATTATTCAATTTTAAAGCTTCTCCATTTATTTTGCGTCGGTACAATTCCCTGTAATAAGTGGCTGATAACATACCACCGCTGGCACCACTAATTAAAAACGTTTGTTGCATTAGTTTCCCCTGTGTTACGCTATCTATCTGTTGCAGCATATTCATTACAAAAGTTGCGCTACGTAAGCCGCCGCCACTTACATTAATAAAAACGATTGTTGGCTTCTCTGTAAGCTGTTTGCTTTTCCAGTTGTTTAAAATGGCAAGCATATTTGCTTTATCTTTTTCAATATTTGTACCGATGCACAACTGCTGTAATGTTTGTTTATCGTAGGTTGGTCTTTCAGTTTTATTATTGTAATTAAGGCCGTATGCTTTGTTCCTTGGATCAATAACTTCATACTCATATAATACATCTACCACAGCAAGTAATACAATAACAAAAATCACACTCCAGCTTTGTAAAAAATAAGTAAGTGCGCCAATTACTGCCACCATTATAGCGAAAAAGATGGTGATGCTAACAGCAGCTGGTACCTGGAAAAATTTAAAATCTAAAAAAAAGCCTGCAGTAACTAAAAAAATAAAAGCCAGTACAACACCAATCATGGCTGCAAAATGATGGCGCTTAAAAATGGCATCTAAGAAATCTTCGCTGTAATGGGATACATTCCTGGCTTTTCGTAAGCGGAAAAGAACGCTGAAATAATATCCCACCTTCATACCAAAGCCATCCTGTTGTGTATTTTTTGAAGGATCAAAATTCTTTTTAAAATGTTGCCGGTTAGCAATTACAGGAGCGATTGTTTTTAAAATATGCCTGTCTGCCCCAAAGAAAAAAGCAAAAGAAAAAGACAGCAATAAAAAAAGTCCGCCCATAAAACCGAGTATCAATAAAACCTCCTCACCCGTACTCAGCAACTCCTTATTAAAATTGAAGTTGAAAGATTTAATCAAATAAAAAATTAAGAAAAACAGCGGAAACAGGGAGTTATTAATACAATATTTTAAGAATGGCTTTGAGGTAGCAGCCAAAAACTTAAACCTTTTAGTGTGTAAAATGAAGGTGGTGATGTTCCAACTCATAAAAAAAACACCCATTGCTACACCCACTAATGCAGCACTCAGGGCATTTACGTTACCCATGTATTCTGGTACAAAAAACAATGAGTCCGCCCCAAAATTTTTTAAAAAACCACTGTTTACTGTGCTGGCCAATAACACCCAGAATATCAACAGCACCTGGTACTTTCTAAAATGCAGCAGCAAGAGTTGTACAGGAAAAGAATAAAAGATATTTTTTAACAGCTGTACCATTCATTTCGTTTATCTAAATGTACAACGAAAAAAATCAGAAAAATAGTATCAGCCAGATAGCGTTGTTTGTTAGCCGTTATGCTGCTGTTGGCTTTCTTCTTACAACAAATAACAACGTAGTAAAAATTATCACCAATAACATACCTGTAAATTGGTGACTAACACCCAGCCAAACCAGGCGGTTGGCATAAGTTGCGTTTAATACAGTTAGTATTCCCAATAATACCTGTGCTGCTATCAGCACCAATAAAATTGTTCGCAGGCTGCTGAACAAGGTGGAACTTTTAATTCCTTTTGATTGATACCACCAGGCAATTACCAATATAAAAAGCAGGTAAGCCAATCCACGATGTATGAAATGGATGCTGATTGGATTATATAAAATGTCTTTTATTACTGGTGACATTTCTCCCATCGAAGATGGTATCCAATAACCGTTAATGGTTGGCCAGGTTGGTGCCACCACTGCCGCTTTAATACCGGCCATAAATCCACCGTACATCAGCTGAAAAAAAAGCACGGCTGTTATTACCAGTAATAGCTTTTGCAATGGGGCATTGCTGATTAACAGCCGCTCAGGAACTTTTAGTTTTAATGCAAACCAAAGCGTATAGGATAACAGTAACAACGCTGCTATTAAATGGGTGGTAAGTTCTATATGACCTACAAAATATTTTTCCGGAACCAGTCCGCTTTTTACCATCAGCCAACCAATGGCTCCCTGCATAGCGCCTAAAAAGAAAAGGATTATCATAGGGGCTATCATTTCCTTTTTAAACTTTTTGGTTGCTAAAAAATAGACGAAGCCAATTAAAAAAACCATACCCATTATTCTGGCCCATAGCCGGTGAAACCACTCCCAGAAAAAAATAAATTTAAAGTCGCCTAAGGAGAAACTTTGGTGTATATATTTAAATTGGTCGGTTCCTTTATATTTATCAAACTCTGCCTGCCAGGCAATGTCGTTCATAGGTGGCAGGGCACCGGTAATGGGCTTCCATTCTGTTATAGAAAGGCCCGATTCCGTAAGCCGGGTAATGCCCCCTAGTAAAACCTGTACTACAATCATAGCCACGCCGAGCAACAACCAATTGGCTACCTGTCTTTTTGACTTTTCATTTATCGTATTTTCCATCGCGGTTGCAAAATTAGTAAAGCAATTTTTGATGAAACAAAATTGCTTTATAATAACACGGATTAGATGATATTTGTTAAACGAATATGCTACTACCTTTTTTTAATGAGCATTTAACAGAAGCTGGTATAGATGAAGCTGGCCGTGGCAGCTATGCCGGTCCTGTGTATGCAGCAGCGGTAATTTTACCGACAAATTTTTTTCACCCTTTATTAAACGACAGCAAAAAGCTTACTGCAGCGCAAAGAGATTTGCTCAGGCCCATTATTGAAAAAGAATGTATTGCGTTTGCTATTGCTTCTGTCGACAATCATACCATCGACCAGGTA
>JANPNY010000012.1:0-15926 GCA_031427745.1 Chitinophagaceae bacterium
CGACTACACCGTGGAGGTTCGCCTTGAGCTGCCTCTGGCCCTCGCCACTGAGTCCTACATCTACCGCATTGTGCTGAAAGAGGACGGCAAGATCATCGAAAAGCGGGCGGCCACCACCTCTGTTCTCAATAAAATCAACGGTGAGTGGAAAATCATCCAGACGCATACTTACAATTGGTATTTTTTGTTACTTATTTTATTTTAATTTTCCTGCATTAATAGTTGCATTACCAGTATTGGCCATATGGATGGTAGCCCCCGGCATAGCGTGGAAAATTAGTTTACCCGTAGAAATTAAAAAGCCGGATTTATCAGCCAATCAGCAAAAATACCTGCACCAGTTATCCCGTAAAATCTGGTCCTTTTTCGAAGATTTTGTAACAGGTGAAGATAACTGGCTGCCGCCGGATAATTACCAGGTGCATCCATCTCCTAAAATTGCCCATCGCACCTCTCCTACCAATATTGGATTATCACTTTTGTCTACTTTATCAGCCTACGATTTTGGGTATATCACTACAGAAAAACTCATTGAAAGAACGGTTAACAGCATAAACACTTTAAACCAGCTCGAAAAATACCGGGGGCATTTATATAATTGGTACGATACAGTTTCTTTGCGCCCACTCAATCCCAGGTATATTTCCACGGTGGATAGCGGTAATCTTGCAGGCCATTTAATTACGTTAAAACAGGGATTACTTTCAATACCAGCCAATCAAGTTTTTTCCCCCAATGCAATAGAAGGATTGGTAACTACAGCCGGTTTATTGTATCAAACCGATAAAGACATGGTTGTGTTGCAACAGCTGGTTGATAACCTGGCAGCCGTATATCAATCATCTTTACACGCTTTACAAAAGGCCTTAACCAAACTGCAGGATTTTTACAAAAAAAATATACAAATTTTTGCTGATTCCAGTAATAAGGATACAGCGGCCTGGGCAAAAAAAATGGGAGATCAGCTGAATGATTTAATAAATGATCTATCAACAGTAGCACCATGGCTTTTGCTGGATGAGCAGCCAAAATTTCACCATCTGGCAGAAAGAGTTTCGCCCATCCCTACGCTGCATTCGCTGGCAATGATAGAACTGGATTTGCTACCACTAATAAGGGCAGCTCATTCAGCAGAAAACAGCATCGAAGAAAATGACTGGCTAAATGATTTTGCCACCGCTGTTGTTAATGCGGGCCGCAGGGCCAAAGAAAAAATCTTAACATTAAATAACCTTGCCGACCAGGTTTTAAAACTGTCTGATATTGACTATGATTTTTTATACGACCGAAGTCAGCACCTGTTGTCGATAGGATACAACGTGGATGATGGCAGAAGAGATAATAGCTTTTACGATCAACTAGCATCGGAGGCAAGGCTGAGCACATTTGTTGCCATTGCGCAAGGCAAACTTCCTCAGGAAAGTTGGTTTGCACTTGGAAGACAGCTAACCAATGTGGGCACTACCCCGATATTATTATCATGGAGCGGCTCTATGTTCGAGTACCTGATGCCAATGCTGGTAATGCCCTCCTACAACAATACGTTGCTGGATCAAACACATCGTGCCATTGTAGAAAAACAGATAGATTATGGTAACAAAAGGGGTGTGCCGTGGGGTGTTTCAGAGTCTGGCTACAATTTGGTTGATGCCAGTCTTAACTATCAGTACAAAGCATTTGGTGTACCCGGTTTGGGGTTTAAACGTGGGCTCGGCGAAGACCTCGTCATCTCACCCTACTCTACCATCATGGCATTAATGGTACTACCGGAGGCAGCATGCAAAAACCTGGAAGAGATGTCCGCAATTGGATTTGAATCCAACTACGGTTTTTATGAAGCCGTTGATTATACCAGTTCCCGTTTACCCCGTGGGCAGGAATTTGAAATTATCCGGTCGTTTATGGTACATCACCAGGGCATGAGTTTTTTGTCACTGGCCTACCTGTTGCTGAATAAACCGATGCAAAAAAGATTTGAAGCAGAGGTACAATTCCAGGCAACCTTGCTGCTGTTGCAGGAGCGTATTCCACGGGTAGCTACCTTTTACTCACCTGGCGTGCATTTGGCAGATACCAGCGAAGTAGCAGATTATGAAATGCCTATGAGGGTAATAAATACGCCTAACACAGTGGTTCCGGAAGTGATGTTATTATCTAACGGCAACTATCATGTGATGGTAACCAATGCTGGTGGCGGTTATAGCAGGTGGAAAGATCTTGCCCTCACCCGTTGGCGGGAAGACAGCACCTGCGACGACTGGGGTTCCTTTTGTTTTATAAGAGATATGGAAACCAGCGCACTTTGGTCGGCTGCCTATCAGCCCACCTTGCGGGAGGGAGATCATTACGAAGCAGTCTTTTCCCAGAGCCGGGCCGAATTCCGCAAAAAAGAATACCAGCTGGATACCCATACAGAAATTGTAGTTTCTCCGGAAGATGATGTAGAATTACGAAGGGTAAAAATTACCAACCGAAGTAAAAGAAAACGAAGCATCGAAATTACCACCTATGCAGAAGTTGTACTGGCACCTGCAGCAGCAGATGCAGCCCATCCTGCATTCAGTAATTTATTTGTACAAACTGAAATACTGGAAAACCGCAATGCCATCATTTGTACACGAAGACCACGTTCGGAAAATGACCAAACGGCCACTATGTTTCATTTAATGAAAGTCCATCATGCACAGGTGCAGGGCATATCATTCGAAACCAGCAGAGCAAACTTTATTGGCCGTGGAAACAGCATTCACCACCCTGCCGTTTTTAATACAAGCAACCCGCTTTCCGGCACACAGGGGTCGGTACTTGACCCAATCATTGCCATTCAATATAGAATTATAATTGAACCGCAGAGCTATGCCATCATCGACATAGTTACCGGCATTGGCGACACCAGGGAAACCTGCAATGCACTGGTTAATAAATACCAGGATCGCCATCTTGCCAACAGGGCTTTTGAACTGTCATGGACACATAGCCAGGTGGTGCTAAGGCAAATAAACGCAACAGAAGCAGAAGCACAACTGTATGGGCGCCTTGCAGGATCTGTAATATTTGCCAACCCTTCTTTAAGAACCGACCCAGAGATTATTTTACAAAACCATCGAGGGCAACCGGGCTTGTGGAGTTATTCCATTTCGGGTGATTTGCCCATTGTATTGGTAAAAATTGAAGATGCAGAAAATATTGAACTGGTGCAGCAGATGGTACAGGCACACGCCTTTTGGCGGCTGAAAGGAGTAATGGTAGACCTTGTGATTTGGAATGATGACCATGGGGGTTACCGGCAATTGCTGCAAAACCAGATTCTTGGGTTAATTGCACCCATTGTGGGCGCTGAATTACAAGAGCAACCGGGTGGCATTTTTATTCGCTCAAGCGATCAGATATCCAATGAAGATCGCATCCTGTTTCAATCCGTTGCAAGAATCGTAATTGCTGATAGCCTCGGCACGCTTGAAGAACAAATTAAACGACGACATAAAGTAAAATCGATCGTACCATATTTTAACCCCAAAAAATTTTTCCCAACATTGTCAACCCCCATTTCTCCTGTAAAAGGGCTTCTTTATTACAACGGATACGGAGGCTTTTCGGGAGATGGAAAAGAGTATATTATTAATTCAACTTTAGAGAATATAACGCCGGCACCCTGGATAAACGTAATCGCTAATCCAAACTTTGGCACTATCGTTTCAGAAAGCGGCCAGTCATACACCTGGCTGGAAAATGCACATGAATTTAGGTTAACGCCCTGGAACAACGATCCGGTTAACGATCTGTCGGGTGAGGTTTTTTATATCAGGGATGAGGAAAGTGGAAAATTCTGGTCGCCCACACCGTTGCAATGCAGGAGTAAATTGCCCTATATAACCCGCCATGGGTTTGGCTACAGTGTATTTGAGCATATGGAAGATGGCATTTATACCGAAGTAACCATATTTGTAGATTTGGAAGCTGCCATAAAATTTACCAGCATAAAATTCCATAATCAATCATCGAGACAACGCCGTCTTTCCGCCACCGGGTATATGGAATGGGTGTTAGGAGATCAGCGTTCAAAATCGTTGATGCACATTGTTACGGAAGTAGCAACAGGCAGCGGAGCACTGCTTGCAAGAAATTCATACAACACTGAATTTGGCAACAGAGTTGTTTTCTTTGATGCAGATGGACATTTTAAAAACTATACTTGCGATCGGGCAGAATTCATTGGCCGCAATGGTACATTAAAAAATCCGGAGGCAATGAATAAGGCGAAGCTGCTTGCAAAATCCGGTGCAGCATTGGATGCCTGTGCTGTAATACAAGTTCCTTTCGATATAGCGGCAGGAGATGAACATACGATTGTATTTAGACTCGGTGCTGCAAAAGATTCAGTTGAGGTTGTAAGCCTTATCAATCAATTTAAAGGAACGGAAATAGCCCTGCAGTCGCTGGAAACGGTAAAGAAATACTGGGAAAAAACACTGGGCAAACTGCAGGTATCAACACCCGACCCCGCTATCAATATTCTTACCAACGGATGGCTTACTTATCAAACCATTGCCAGCCGGATATGGGGCCGCAGCGGTTTCTATCAATCGGGCGGTGCATTTGGTTTCAGGGATCAGTTGCAGGATGTTGGTTCATTATTGTTCACAGATACTGCATTGGTAAAAAAACAATTACTATTGTCTGCATCCCGGCAGTTTAAAGAAGGTGATGTGCAACACTGGTGGCATCCGCCTGCTGGCAGAGGTGTACGAACAACCTGCTCGGATGATTATTTGTGGCTGCCCTATGTGCTGTCAAAATATATCCATCACACAGGCGATTTATCTATTCTTGAAGAACCTGTGGGCTTCCTCGAAGGAAGGTTATTGAATTTCGGGGAAGAGTCAAATTATGATTTACCCATAAGATCTCATCATGTTGAAAGCATGTACAATCACTGCATTAAATCCATATTATTTGGATTAAAATTTGGTGAGCATGGTCTGCCACTAATGGGCAGCGGCGACTGGAATGATGGCATGGATAAAGTGGGTGAACATGGTAAAGGAGAAAGTGTATGGCTGGCCTTTTTTTTGTATGATGTGCTGATGCGTTTTGCAACAATTGCAAAACTGAAAAAGGATGAAAACTTCCGCAGCAAATGCATCATGGAAGCGGAAAGACTGCAAATAAACATTGAGAAAAATGCCTGGGATGGCAAGTGGTACCGCCGTGCTTATTTTGATGATGGCCAGCCGCTGGGTTCCACCACCAACGAGGAATGTCGGATAGATTCAATTGCCCAAAGCTGGTCTGTTTTATCTAAAGCCGGCAGTGCGGAAAGAACCGAGATGGCAATGGAATCAGCACATATATATCTTGTTGACAGAGCTGCAAATCTTATACAATTATTTGACCCGCCATTCGATAAATCGGCCCTCAACCCGGGTTATATTAAGGGCTATGTGCCGGGAGTAAGAGAGAATGGTGGCCAATATACCCATGCCGCTATCTGGCTGGTGATGGCATTTGCCGCCATGAAAAACAAAGCCCGTACCTGGGAATTGCTACAACTGATAAATCCCATCTATCATGGAAACACGCCGGAAGCAATTGCTAAGTACAAAGTGGAACCTTATGTGATGGCAGCGGATATTTACAAACAACAATTAAACAACGGCCGTGGCGGATGGACCTGGTACACAGGTTCTGCAGGCTGGATGTATCAACTAATTATTGATTCGTTTCTTGGATTTAAAAAGCAGGGAAACACATTGAGCTTTGCACCCTGCGTTCCCCCGGATTGGCACCTCTATACCATTGATTATAATTTTGAAGAAACAAGGTATAATTTCACTTTTATTCAAAATACAAATGAACAAATGATGAAAGTAATTTTAGATGGAGTGCTGCAACCAACCCCGGCAATTAACCTGGCTAATGATCAAAAAGTTCACGTGGTAAAAGTATATTTTGGGGGATAAAGGAGGCTGTTAAATAAACAACATTTAGAAAGAATATCAGCAACACAGCTCGTATCAGCTAATTTTTATTTTGAAGTGCTGAGAAAAATATTAATTTTACGATACATATCACCTGGTATGTTATGATAAATTGGTAACCTTAGAAGAAAGAAAATTAAGTTAGCATATAACCTTTTTACCTTATTCTAAATCAGGATGAAAATAGCGTGTAACAACCTGCATACCCACTTTATTTTTACCACACTTCGCTGTCTGCCTGTCATTACTGAAAAGCACCGTGAGCGTATTGAAAAGTATATTACAGGTATTGTAAATAACAATGCCAGTTGGATCTTGTAGGCAAACATCTTTCAAAATAAGATAATAAGGTTGGGTGTTTTATTGAATTGTTTTCTACCAAGGTTAAAAGTTATACTTTTCAGGCTCCTGGATACTTCAACTACCTCCGTAAGTAAGCCATAGTACCGGGGTTTGCTATATTTACACACCGCTTTAGCACCTCAAAATAAGAATTATCCCTCGTATCATTCTTGCAATTTGATGGTTCTTTAATTACTGTAATTCTATACCTTCATGCAACAAAATTTAGAACCTAAAATTTAACTGCATGAAACAAACTACACTTACTGCCGGTTTTCTGGTAGTTTTACTTGCAACAGCTATTACTGGATTTTCACAAACAGATAGTGCGGCAGCTACAAAGCCGGAAAGTTTTATAACGAAACACAGTATAAAACTGGATAATAAAATTATTAATTACACCGCCACAGCAGGAACGATTATTTTAAGAAACGAAAAGGATGAACCCATTGCTGCCTTCGGTTATACCGCTTACACCAAAGATGGCGAAACGGATTTCAGCAGGCGACCTGTTACGTTTTCTTACAACGGCGGACCGGGCTCCTCATCCATTTGGTTGCACATGGGCGTAATGGGGCCCAGGCGGGTAGTGGTAAATGATCCGTCACCAAACGGACCTGCTCCATATAAAATTGAGGATAATAATTATTCAATACTGGATGTATCAGATGTTGTAATGATGGACCCCGTTGGCACCGGCTTTAGTAAAGGTGTTGGAAAAGGAAAGAGCAGCGATTTTTGGGGCGTAGATCAGGATATAAAATCTGTAAGCCTGTTTATCAAAAATTATGTAAACGACAACGATCGCTGGAATTCTCCCAAATACCTGCTGGGCGAGAGTTACGGTACTTTCCGATCTGCCGGTGTAGCCGATTTTTTACAGGAGCACCATGGCATATCTGTCAACGGAATTATACTGGTTTCAAATGTACTGGATATAAGAACACTCTCATTTAACCCTGGTGATGATTTACCTTTTATTGTAAACTTCCCTACTTATGCGGCCACTTCCTGGTACCACAATAAGGTTGCCAACAAACCTGCAAGCCTCGATGCGTTTTTAAAAGAAGTAAGAAGTTTTTCAATGGGCGACTATGCCAATGCTTTGCTGAAAGGCGATCAGTTGGGAGCAGATGAAAGAGAAAAAGTTTTAACCAAATTAGTAGCCTATACAGGCCTGGGTAAAGATTATTGGGAAAAAGCAAATTTACGGGTGGTACAACCTCAATATTCGCAGGAATTATTGCGTAGCACTGGTGTAGCGGTGGGCAGGCTCGATTCAAGATACAAAGGCATAACGCAGGATCAGTTGGCCGAATATGCCTTTAACGATCCGCAAGCATCCGATATTGGTCCTGCATTTATCAGTGCTTTTATGAATTATTATACAACAGAATTAAAAGTAAGTAAGGAAAAAAATTACAATACCAGTGCTTATGGCCTCACCGATTTTAAATGGGACTGGAAACACCAGCGAAGCAATGGTTTATTCGGAGAAGCAGCTTCACCTTCTACTGCTCCTGATTTATTGAATGCCATGTCGTCGAATCCAAAAATGAAGGTACTGGTGTTGAATGGAATTTATGATCTGGCCACTCCTTTTGGTGGCACGGAATATACATTCGATCATATGGGACTCGATAAAAAAATTAAGAGTAATATCACCCAGAAATATTACGAAGCCGGGCACATGATGTACATCCACAATGAATCAGCCGCAAAGTTTAAAAAAGATGTTGCTGAGTTTATTACCGGTAATTTAAAATAGAGATATTCGAAAACAAACATAGGCCGCATACTCTTTGTCGGCCTCATAAAAAAGACGTAAAGAAAATTTGAAAGTTTGGCGTTAAGAAATGAAATTGAAGTTACAGATGCATGGCTTTGCAATTTGCCTGTAGGTTGTACCAAAGCCGGGCCATATTCTGAAGATCGAGCTAATTTCATTTTAGCCGGACATTCAAATTTTTAGTCTTTTTTATGAAGCCTTGATCTTTCTTGTTACTTCTTTGCATTGAAGAAGTAAATGGAGTCTTTTTAATCTGGTTAAGCTTTTGCGGACTAAATTAATTATTCTATCAACCATTCTATCAACGGATATCTTTTTCGTAAGGAATAGGTAATTCAATTTGAAGCTGGTTAAAATAGTTCTCCTTAACCACATTGTAAAACCAGATAACATCGCTAACATTTTCATGCCCATGAATATCGGCCAATTTAAATATAAGCAGATAAACCAGTCCTGCACTGGGTTTTAAATTAATTTTATTGCTGATGTGCTGCAGGCGTTCGGTTTGTGGCGTATTACCGGTGGCGGTAAACTCTCTGTAAAGGCCATAACTCATATCATGCAACTCAATGGTACGGAAAATATTATTTTGTTGCCGTGGAAATGGAATCAGATCTATCCCAATAATTTCCATAGCGGCCATCAACGACACAACGCCATGTCGCATGTGAGCTGGCTTGCCTGTTAAGGGATGAGGAATAACCTGGCTTTTATCTTCTGCTGGCTTGCCAATATCATGTAGCAATGCTATAATTCTTAATTCTTTTTCTACCTGGTTTATATCCATTTTCAATTGGTGCAGTAGCGCAAACAATTTTCCATAAAACCCAGTAGCAGGCTGGCGGAAAATATTTTCGATGTTATGGCGAACAGCTTCCAGGTGATGTGTAAGCATGATACCACTGTTATTACCGTAGTGATTATCTACCGTGTTAGAAGCCTTAACCCACCAGGGCGATCGCCTGATTTTGGTTTCTAATAATTGCGAATCAAAACTTGTGATATCCATTAATATTTTTTCCCTTTAGTGTTATCTGGCAAACAAAACAGTTTGTATTAGGTGATCGATTTCCGTTCAGGCTAATGTTATCATTCATTATGGGTAACTTGTCTGTTTCCCTTTCTAATCAACTAAAAAAATATCTTTATTGAAATGAATGAATTTCTAAATAACATCCAGGCCTAAAAACCTTCATCCACCTTTTTAATTTTATTACTGTGCCTGAAAGTAAGCTATCAAAAAAGTATGCTCAAAGATACTGCTGCACCAACTAAAAAAGTCCCAAACTGTTCACAGGAATTTTAAATTCGTATCTTCCTTTTCGTTACCAAAACCTTAACCAACTATGCCTTCAGAATCTGAATCAAAAAACAAGCTGGGTTTATGGACAAGCACCTCGCTCGTGGCTGGCAATATGATTGGAGCTGGTGTATTTTTACTGCCTGCAGCGCTGGCATCCTATGGCAGTATTAGCCTGGTAGGCTGGCTGGTAGCTACCATTGGTGCATTACTGCTGGCCAAAGTTTTCAGTAACTTAAGCAAGCTTATGCCACAGGCTAATGGCGGCCCTTACGCCTATTCTAACAAGGGGCTGGGCGATTTTACGGGCTTCCTTGTTGCATGGGGTTACTGGATTTCTATCTGGACCTCCAATGCTGCCATCACCGTATCGTTGATAAGCGCCCTAAGTACATTTTTTCCTGTACTTGCTACCAATGCGATTGCTGCGATTCTTACCGGTCTTGCATCAATCTGGGTGTTAACCTGGATCAATACGCTGGGGATTGTAACATCAGGCAAACTTCAACTGGTTACTACGCTATTAAAAATAATCCCGCTGTTGCTGGTGGGTTTTGTTGGTTTGTTCTATATGAAAGTCGGTAATTTTTTACCCTTCAATAGTACAGGTGGCAACAGTTTTGCCGCCATCACTGCAACCGCAACGCTTACCTTTTTTGCTTTTCTTGGTTTGGAATGTGCAACAGTTCCTTCCGAAAGTGTAATCAATCCCGAAAAAACTATTCCACGGGCTACCATGCTGGGGACAGGGCTTGTATCAATTATTTATATAGCGAGCAGTGTCAGCATTATGGGTATGATTCCTGCAAGTGTGCTGCAACATTCCGTAACCCCATTTGCAGATGCAGCGGCAATTATCTGGGGTAACGGTGCCCGGTATTGGGTGAGTGCAGGTGTTGCCATTGCTGCATTTGGCGCCCTCAATGGATGGATATTGATACAGGGGCAACTACCTGCCGCCATTGCAAAAGACAACTTATTTCCGGCTATATTTGGCAAAGAAAATAAAAAGGGTATGCCAGCAACTGGAATAGTTATTTCCAGTGTACTGGTGTCGTTGCTGATGGTAATGAATTTTAGCAAAAGCCTTGCAGAGCAGTTTAAGTTTTTAATTTTGATGTCTACTTTTTCGGTGTTGCTACCCTATTTGTTTTCGTCTGCAGCTTACATCATTATCAGGATAAATAAAAAAACTACTGGTAAATGGATACAGGCAATCCTGCTGGCTTTACTGGCCTTTTCCTTTTCGCTGTGGGCCATTGCAGGTGCCGGGCCGGAAACGGTTTACTGGGGATTTATATTTTTAATTGCCGGCACTCCGTTTTATGTATGGATTATCCTGAATAACAAAAACGAATCAAAACATAAATAATGGAAACAACTTTAACCGCTCATTCCGAAACTGGAAAACTGCAATCGCTGTTTATTAAAAAGGTGGAACAGGCCTTCATAAGCGAAGCACATATTAATGAGCACTGGCAGGAGCTGAATTTTTTAAGCAAACCCGATTTAAATAATTCATCGGAAGAGTTTACAGCGTTTGAAACTGTTTTAAAAGAACAGGGCGCCCAATTATTATACCTTCCGCAAGATGCAACTGTAAATATGGATTCTATTTACTGTCGGGATGCTGCCATCGCCACCAATAAAGGCATGATCATTTGCAACATGGGTAAAGCTGCAAGAATGCAGGAGCCTGCTGCAGAAAAAAAAGCATTTGAAGCCAACGGAATACCTGTACTGGGTACCATCACTGCACCCGGTACGCTTGAGGGTGGCGATGTTGCCTGGCTAGATGAAAACACCCTTGCTGTTGGACACACCTACCGCAGCAACGAAGAAGGCATCCGGCAATTAACAGCATTGTTGCAACCATTAGGCGTGGAGGTAATTTCAGTGCCACTACCCCATTACAAAGGCCCATCAGATGTGTTTCATCTAATGTCAATTTTAAGCCCGGTTGATGTAAATCTTGCGGTGGTTTATTCGCCTTTAATGCCCATTGCATTTCGCAATTTATTATTGCAAAAAGGTTATCAATTAGTGGAAGTACCCGACGAAGAATTTGAAGGCATGGGTTGTAATGTGCTGGCATTGGCTCCCCGTATTTGTTTGATGGTAGCCGGTAATCCAAAAACAAAAATGGCTTTAGAAAACGCAGGCTGTAAAGTGATTGTTTATAAAGGAGAAGATATCAGCGTTAAAGGCGGCGGCGGGCCAACCTGCCTTACCAGACCGGTGATGCGATATAAATAATAACCGGCGGAAAATAGTTTAAAAAAGCTGCTGAATTCCGATTAAAAAATTATTATAATCTAAAATAACTTCATGCCAAAATAACCCACTAACGTAAATACAATACAGCGGGCCCAAAACTCCGATACAACACCAGGTTGCCATCTTGTGCATGTTTACATTAAAGCCAACACCCACAGCAATACTTACCGGTGCACCTACAGTAAACGTTCCTAATAAACCAAGACCAACTATACCATATTTATCCCATAGTTTGTGGGCAAGCCCCGGTTTTTTTTCCTTAATTACTACAGCAGGCTTTCTGAATTTTGAAATTAGTTTCTCTATTTTTTCTCCTAAATACGCCGCTACAAATACACCGGTAATTCCGCCGGCCAAACTTGCAAAAAATATAATCCAGGGAGATAAACCAAAAGCAAAACCAGCAGGAATGGCTGCATAAATTTCAAAGGTAGCCAATGCAAATACGCTGATGATTTTGTAAAACATACCAATTATTTTACGCAATAGTAAGCTTTAAAAAAAGACTATTATGCATAACTTAAATCAAAATGTTGTATGGAGATAAAAAGATAAAATCTTTAATTCACTTCTTCAAAAACACCGGTTTGTTTATTCTTTTGCACATTATCCCAGTTAAAAAAGCGGCCATTCATGGCTACATACACACCTGCAGGTAAGGATTGTGCAAATGCCAATGCACTGCCCAGGTTAAACAATCCATCGGAGCTACCAAACTTGATGGGTATCATGGCGCCGGTAAGTATAATGGTTTTATTGATTATTTTTTGCGCCAGTACTTTTGCTGTATCCTGCATGGTATCTGTACCATGTGTTATCACAATCTGTGTTTCGTCGCAGTTGTTGCATTGATGTACTATCAGTTCCCTGTCTTCTGCCGTCATGGCAAGACTATCGATCATCATAAGAGTTCTTATTTCTACAGCTACCTTGCTGCGGCCCATCTCCAATAAGTCACTCAGGTGGGTATCTTTAAAATACAATTGCCCGTTTAGTTCATTGTACTCTTTATCAAAAGTGCCGCCGGTAATAAATATACGGATAGCCATGTTACCTTTTTGTTGGTGAAGGTAGCAGAATTTAGAAAAATGGCATTTAAAAAAAGTTCATCAGTTAATATCTTACCGTACTCATTTTTAACACAATAAATTTCTGCCTTTGTTGCTGTGGTTAATTTTATAACTATTTGCTAACCCAAAGGCCCCGGAGCGCAGGGTTCTACTCTGCATTTGCATAATTTATTTTTTATAAATATTTACTTGGTGCTAGTTGCATTGTAACGCTTGTATTTATAATTGATATTATTGGGTTAAATTTTTACTCAACTCAACAGGTAGTAAGTGGTAAAAACACAGAACAGCGCACTGAGCCTGCCAGATGCAATACATAGAATAAATTAATGGCTACTGTTTTTAATTAACCGCAGTTACTGATAGATAGTAAAGTGCGCCTTATATTAAGCTGCTACCCTTTGCAAAATAACTTTACAAGGTATTTGAGATGTTACTTTGATGAAATGGTCTTTATGCAGGGGGATGGTAAAATAATCGCCTGGTACCAATGAGTTTACTGAGCCATCTACAACAATATCGCAGGTGCCTTCTACAATTAAAAAACTTTCCAATTCATTATCGTGCACTTCCTGTGGGGCCATTTCTTTTAGCCAGGCGATGGCAGTGGTTACTTTTGGCGTGTTTCCAATAATGTAGGCAAATACCAGTTCGGTCCCGTTGTAAACAAGGTCTGGCCGCTTCAGCCATGCATCATAATCGCTAATGGTGGAGAATGGGTGAAGCAATGGTGGCTCATCAGCCTGCTCACCATTTGCAATTCTATTCATATAGTTAATGGTAGCCAATAAAAATGGTTTGATGATTGGGTCAGGAGCAATGGACTGCTTCATGCCCATGGCTTCCAATGATTTACCTATTGCATCCAATTCTTCTCGTATAACAAGGGCTGTTTTAGCCCTCCATTCTACTTCCTGTTGCTCGGCGAAGGTTGCAATACCTAATACGTATAGCTCCAAAATGCCGGAATCAATAAATTCTTTATTACTCATTATAGTTCAATTGGTTGTTTCATTTTTTGAATGGTGAATTTAATACTGTCTTTTACAATTATAACAGAAACATCCAATGCCTTGGCTGCTTCCTCTATTGTAAACCCTTTAAAATACACCAGGCAAAAGGCAGATTCTTTATTGGATTTCAAAGGTAAAGCCGTAGCTACGTAATTAGCATACTGATGGTTTTGGGAGTTGTCCATTGCTATAAACTCAAGGGCTGTTTTTGGTTTTGGTTCTTGTCAATGCACCTTCCCTGGTTTTCCATTTTATTCCTCGTTTGCTGTTACCAAATTTTATGGACGGATAATCATTCTCCATCAAAAGGCTGCTGCTGACACCATACACCCTGATGCGCATTATTTGATGGCTGTTGTATTCCAGCACTGCCTTTAGGATATATGGAGTAAGTCCATAGGTAACATATAATTCCCATTCCATCATGCCAAATATTTCAATGGAGAAAGTTTGTCATACAGAAAAGGTGCAGTCGGGTCTTCCTTTAATTTAAAATATTTCTGCCTTTGTTGCTGTTGTAAATTTAATAACTATCTGATAAATAGCATAACATAGGTAACACTTTTGGTCGTAGCATAACATCGGTAACAGTTTTTACAGTTCTTTGACATAAAATGTTGATACTCACCTAAAAACATTATGGGAGAGTATGAACAAAGGCAAGAAGCAATTAATCGTTATTTATTGGGTGAAAAAATTTCAAAGATTGCGCATTCCTTTAAAAAAAGCCGCAAATGGGTACACCACTGGATAAACCGGTTTAAACAAAAAAAAGAGGAAGGCGATTGGTATAAAGATGAAAGCAAAGCCCCTAAAAATATAGCCGCAAAAATAGAAGCTGAAATGGAGCAGCAGATTCTTATAATCCGAAAAGAATTAATGAATGAGAAGATGTCTCAGATTGGAGCCATTTCTATTCAATACGAATGTGAGCGAAGGGGTATAAAACCCATTCCAGATGTTTGGACAATCAACAGGGTGATAGCAAAACATGGATTGAATAAACAGATTTCAGTTCATAAAATCCCCAAAGATTATCCGGAATTGTTTTGCCATACCCATCAAATGGATTTGGTAGGTCCAAGGTATATAAAAGGCGATGGTAAATTTTACAGCGTTAATGTAATTGATACAACAACACATAGTTGTTACGTAAAAGCAGTACGTACAAAATCGTCTGACGGTATAGTAGCAGCCATTGCTGCGTTTTGGAAAACGCACGGTATGCCAGATGCTTTGCAGATGGATAATGAACTTGCATTCAGGGGTAGTAACCGCTACCCACGCAGCTTTGGAAAGGTTGTACGCTTTGCACTTAGCCAAGGTGTGCCAATAGTTTTTATACCTGTTGCAGAACCCTGGCGTAATGGGATCATTGAAAAATTTAACCACACTTATCAGCAACGGTTTTTAAAAGCATATACTTTTGAAAATTTGGAAAAACTGAGTGGACAAGAGCAGGCATTTATCAATTTCCATAATGGTAAACACCGTTATAGTTCACAAGGGCATAAAACCCCGGATGAAGCCAATGCTTTGCAATTAAAGCCCATTTTATACAAAGGGGTTATTCATTTGCCTTCACTTAAAAAGGACTATAAAATACCACTTACCCAAGGTTGTGTTTATTACATTCGATTTATAAGAAGCGATTTAAAACTCTATTTACCCAACGAAGTTTTTATAGTAAAGGATACATTAAAACACAGCTACATTGTAGCTGAAATTAACATACAAAACCACTCACTGATCATCAGGCAGAACTATGAAATTATAGAAGTTTTCCCTTATGATATATCAGCCATAGAATGGTAACCTTCTTGCCATATGTCAAAGAACTAAAAACTCAAACTGTAACCTATGTTGTGCTACAGTTTGGACCCTTAACGGCCCTTAAGGGCTACCCCAGTATAGAGGGAGTCTTTAAGGGTATTGAAAAAGTGTTACCTATGTTATGCTATACGACAACTAGCTATTTATATTCTTTATCGCAGCAATTAAACAGTTATAATAATCCATTACTGTCCAACTATGAATCGAACAAAATCAACTGTTTCAGAGGGTCTTTAATTTTATTAGATGATTCAATCCTCGTAAAGGCTTGATTTAACTGGATTTTCTCAAATACTCCAACGCTTAATATCTGTAATATTTTGT
>JANPNY010000013.1:0-10430 GCA_031427745.1 Chitinophagaceae bacterium
CGGTGCTGGAATTGTTAGGGCTATTCCCGGACCTGTTTTTTCTATTGCTTCTTACACAGGCGGAATTGCATTAAAAGATATGGGGATACCCTACCAAATTCTAGGGTGTGTTATCGGAACTGTAGCCATATTTCTTCCAAGTGCTTTATTAGTTCTTTTTTTCTTTCCGGTATGGCAGTACCTAAAAAAATATGTTGTTTTCTATCGTGCTCTTGAAGGTATTAATGCAGTTGTTGTTGGATTTATGTGGGCAGCTATATTGTTTCTATTGAAAGATATTAGTATTACATCATTCAGTATCAGTAGCATAGTAAATATTATGGTATTGCTAACTACCTTTTTTATACTCCAATATACTAAACTACCACCACCTATTGTTGTAATTAGTTGTTTGTTAATTGGAATAATTTTTTAGAACCTATCGGTAATATCCATACTTTTCAATCTCCTCTAAAACAACATCTGGCACAAGGTATCTAATAGATTTATGCCCCTTAATTAACTTACGAATTTGTGTGCTTGATATTTCCAGTAATGGCGCATCAAGAATGTGTAAGTTGGTTGCATTTGATTCGTTAAAGGAAAAACCGGGTCGTTTATAAACATAAATTGAATAGTTTTTTAGTAGTGTTTGATATTTTTTCCATTTCCCGATGTTTAATAGGCTGTCGCTACCCATAATTATGGCAAATTCATGTTCGGGATATTTTTCTTCTAAGTATATAAGCGTATCTATTGTGTAAGATGGTTTGGGGAGACTAAATTCTACATTAGAAACCTTCAGGTTTTTCTCTCCTTCTACGGCAATTCTTGCAAGATGTAGTCGATGGTATTCGTTTAATAAAGTAGCCGATGGTTTTAAAGGGTTTTGTGGTGAAACAACCAACCAAACTTGTTGTAAACCAGTATTATTAAGTAAATAATTTGCAATTATTAAATGCCCTGTATGGACTGGATTAAATGACCCGAAATATAACCCTATCTTCATAACTACCTAATAATTAATCAATTAAATTTCCTCTACCCAAATCATCTCTGCTTCATTAATTCGCAGACTTAAATGGTATCCTGCCACAATTATAGAAATCGGATCTCCAAGGGGTGCCACATGGTCAATTTTAATTGTTTCTCCGGGCACGCAACCCATTTCCATCAATTTTAGAAAAATGTCATCTTTTTCAAACGATTTTATCATCACCGGCACCCCGGTTGCTATGTCTGACAATCTTTTATCCATTTACTTCATTTAGCGTTTGCAAATTTAGGCCGCATATCACTATTTGCATTTTTTCATTTATTATAATTGTTCTTCAATTAGATAATACAGTATGCTATTACATCGGTTTTTTTGTAGCTTAGCGTCAATCACGTTTTTTAATAAAATAATGACCCTGACACTTATAATTATGCAATTAGTTCATTTTTATAATGCGGATAAAAAAGCAACACTTAAGAACCGTAAGAATTTAAAGTTTTTTTTAACCGCACTTTTAAAAACAGAGGGTGCAAGAGAATTAGTAGATCTCTCTTATATATTTTGCTCCGACAACTACCTTTTGGAAATAAACAGAAAGTTTCTTCAACACGACTTCTATACCGACATAGTAACTTTTGATCTTTCTTTGGATAAAACGACACTTACCGGTGAAATTTATATAAGCATAGACCGGGTTAAAGAGAATTCAAAGACTTTGGGGACTTCATTTCAAGAAGAGTTACATCGCGTTATTTTTCACGGCGCATTACATCTTTGTGGGTTTAAGGATAAAACAAGGCAACAAAAGGTTATCATGAGAAATAAAGAAGAGCAAAACCTAGAGGCCTATTTCAAATAATTGTTTCACAAATAACAGTTTCACTAAGAAACCATAGGAATTTAAAATATCCAGCCGCAAAACAAAGTTAAAAGAAATTGCCAAACCTTTTGCCGTATTCAGGAAGGGACAATTATGTGTAGTGCTTTGGATTTGGACACATCACACAGGCTGTTCAGCCGACAATAACCCAACAAATACAATTACTTTAAATAGTATGGCAAACAAATCTTAAAATTATCAGTATTCTTCACAGTGCATATACCCAATTCTAAAGCTGTGTGTTTCACGAATCACAGTTTCACTATGAAACAAGTGTTATTTTTGTATGATGGAGGAAAATAATGAAACCCCTGGCGGGCAAACAGCCAATTCTGCTTATAAGTTCAAGGAAAAAAGAAAGTGGCAAATAGCCTTACGAAGGTATATTTTACAGAATAACCAGACATCAGCCTATGCGCCTTACTTTGGGATAGATATTCAGGGGTTTAGAAACTGGATAGAATTACAGTTTACCGAGGGCTTAAACTGGGGTAATTTTGGATTGGCCTGGCAATTTGATCATCTTGTTCCGGTTGCTTTTTTTGATTTCGACCAAGAGAAGGATCTTTACCTGTGTTGGAGTTTTATAAATATCCGGGTAGCAAAGCTGGATGAGCAAACCAACAAAGCAAATAAAACAGCATTGTTTGTAGTAAGAAATTACTTCGATGACCTGTTTAATAAAACCGGTTTCCTTGTTTGCCGACAGATGGTGGAGAGAATTCAACAGATGGAAGCGTCTGCCAATATATTTAATCCCAGTCAGGAAGTTTTTATCAAGGAAAATAAAGAAAAATTAGAAGCCCTGAGTGATTTAACAGCGGGGGAGATGGGTCAACTTAACCAGGGAACATCACTTAAAGATATTTTACTTCAAAAGGAAATTTTAAAGAAATTCGGATAATAGTAAAACCCGATCAAATATTACTCAGTTACCTTTGCAACCGAAATGTTTCCAAAATACGATATAATAGTAGTAGGCGCAGGACATGCAGGCTGTGAAGCCGCTGCCGCCGCCGCAAACCTAGGTAGCAAAGTACTGCTTGTAACCATGAATATGCAAACGATTGCCCAAATGAGTTGCAACCCAGCTATGGGCGGCATAGCAAAAGGACAAATAGTAAGAGAAATTGATGCGATGGGTGGTTATAGCGGGATTGTATCTGATGAAAGTATGATTCAGTTCAGGATGTTAAACAGGAGTAAGGGACCAGCCATGTGGAGCCCAAGAGTTCAAAGTGACAGAATGTTGTTTGCCACCAAATGGAGAGAAATGCTTGAGCAGACACCCAACGTGGATTTTTACCAGGATACTGTGAATGGGCTGCTGATTAAAGATGGTACGGCGTATGGAATAATTACAAGTTTAGGCCATGAAATAACTGCAAAAGTAGTAGTGCTTACCAATGGAACTTTCTTAAACGGAATAATTCATATAGGAGAGAAGCAACTGGGGGGAGGAAGAATGGCGGAGAAAGCCGCAACAGGTATCACGGAACAATTGGTTGCTCTAGGTTTTGAAAGCGACCGGTTGAAAACGGGCACTCCTCCAAGGATAGATGGACGCAGCCTCGACTATTCCAAAATGGAAGAGCAGAAAGGAGATGAAGAAATTATTGGTTTTAGTTATAGTAATAGTAAAAAAATTACAGCAGCTCAGCAGCGTAGTTGTTGGATCACCTATACCAGCCAGGCTGTACATGATATTTTAAAAACAGGGTTTGAAAAAAGTCCGATGTTCCAGGGAAGAATTCAGGGGACCGGCCCAAGATATTGCCCAAGTATAGAAGATAAGATAAACCGTTTTGCAGAAAGGGACAGGCACCAGCTTTTTGTTGAGCCGGAAGGTTTTAATACGGTAGAAATATACGTAAACGGATTTTCTTCTTCTTTACCGGAGGATGTTCAGCTAAAAGCACTTAGGCTAGTCCCGGGCTTTGAAAATTGTAAAATGTTTCGCCCGGGCTATGCTATTGAATACGACTATTTTCCACCAACCCAATTAAAGTTTAGCCTGGAGACAAAGCTGATAAACAACCTTTTTTTCGCTGGGCAAATTAACGGTACTACCGGATATGAAGAGGCCGCTTGCCAGGGGCTAATGGCGGGGATTAACGCACATCAAAAAGCAAATGAGTTGGAGCCCGTTGTATTAAAGAGGAGTGAGGCTTATATTGGGGTATTGATTGACGACCTCATTAATAAAGGAACCGACGAACCATACCGTATGTTTACAAGCAGGGCTGAGTTTAGGACTTTACTGAGGCAGGATAATGCTGATATACGACTTACAGAAAAAAGCTACCGGCTTGGATTAGCCACCCAGGAGCGGATGGAAAAAGTAAGAACAAAGATTGAACAGGTTGAAAAATTGAAAACTATTCTGGAAAAGCTGGCAATAGAGCCTGCTGAAGCCAATGAATATCTTGAAAGCGTAGGCTCATCTCCGTTAGTACTAAAGCAAAAAGCGGCACAACTGATATTAAGACCTTCGATTGGATTGCAGGAAATGAAAAAGCACCTGCCATCAATCACAAATGCTTTGCAGGGGTTTAGTGACGATGCGATAGAACAGGTAGAAATACAATTGAAGTATGATACTTACATAACAAAGGAAAAAGAACTGGTTACCAAAATGAGCCAGCTGGAAGATTTGATGATTCCCGATAACTTTAGTTACGATAAATTAGTTTCGCTTAGTAATGAAGCAAGGCAAAAGTTCACTAAAATCCGGCCACGTACCCTCGGTCAGGCTTCCAGAATTTCTGGCGTAAATCCAAGTGATGTGCAGATATTGATGGTGTATATGGGAAGGTAAGCCGCAGTCTCCAAAATGAATACTTTAAATCAAAATGTTTAAAATAGATTTAAAACTCAAAAGCAACTTATTATCTTAAAATAAACCTAATTATGCCATTATCTTTTTCTATTACAACACCGAAGGAACTTGTATTTGAAACAGTAGCAGAATACCTTCATCTGCAAGGATTAAAAATTGATAAACAAGATAGTACCCGCCCATGGGGAGGTTTTTTTGTGCTGGATGAAAGTCAATCAGAAAAATTTATAGCAAACTATTTTCCCCATCTCACCCAGGATGAGTTAAGTATTTCAGGAAAACTTAGTCCTAAAATTTTGGTGGTAGCACCAGCCAAAAGGTTAAGTTGGCAATATCACCATCGCCGGGCAGAAATATGGAAATTGATTGGCGGCACAGCCGGTGTTGTAACCAGCGATACCGATGAAGAAAAAGAAATAACTCATTTACAAATTGGTGATATTATACAATTAAAACAAGGAGAACGACATCGCCTGATAGGCCTCGAAGATGGTTGGGGAATTGTAGCAGAAATATGGCGCCATACAGACGCTAATAACCCTAGTGACGAAGATGATATCGTAAGGCTGCAGGATGATTTTGGACGTTGATATTTGTTGAAAAAGATTATAAAGGAAGCGGGAGTTAATCCTTTGCTTCCTTTTTTATTTTGCGACATTAATTTTTTTACCTTGAGCTACTATTTAGCTTGCAAAAATGCAATTATGAAAATAAAAAAAGTATTATTGGGGATTTCTTTCCTTTTCAATCCACTTTGTATTCAAATGTCATTAGCCCAGCAACCTAACAATATCATTCTTAAAAACCCACAGTACAGCATATATAGCGATAGGGTTGTGCAACAAAACAAGTATGTAGCAAAAGCAATTTCAGCAACCGAACTTCTATCTGATTATAAAAGCCCCGCTAACGAATTTCTGAGTAGTAATATCAGTTTTAAATTCAGTATTAATGGAAAAGACAATGAAATGAACCCCAGTGTTGATCATCATTTCAATTGTACCAACGCATCTTTGGTTGCCCCGGCAGCTAATTATCCTTACAAAGGTTTTACAGGAAACGGATTTATAGAATTGAGTACAACACAAAATAAAACGGTGTCAATTAGAATTGATATTACTGAATCAGGAAATTATGCCATTGATTGTCGCTATGCAAATGGTAACGGATCCACCAACACCCTTAATAAATGTGCTATCCGAACATTAAAAAATGATGGAAAAAAAATTGGAACAATTGTGTTACCTCAACGTGGCAATGATGAATGGAGCAACTTGGGGTTCACCAACAGCGTGGCCATACACTTAGAAAAAGGAACCCATACTATTTCACTTTCTTATGAGCCCTGGAACGAGAACATGAATGAAGTTGTAAACCAGGCTATGCTGGATTATTTAAGAGTGGTGAAGATGGATTGAAAATAGTAATAGCTTTGATAAAAATCTGTAAGAAACTTATCTGTTTTTGAAGACAGAAAATAAAGAAAAATGAAAGACTTTAAAAAATATTACATTATACCGGCCGATCCGGAAGAAATTTATCTTGCCCTCACAAATCCAGCTACTATTCAATTATGGACGGGTGCAGAAGCCGAAATGAGCACTGAACCGGATAGTGAATTTTCGTTATGGGAAGGAAGTATTATGGGAAGAAATATTTCATTTGAAGAAAGCAAACGTATTGTGCAGGAATGGTATTTTGGAGACCAGGAAGAAGAGTCCATCGTTACCATTAAACTGCATCCGCATAAACAAGGCTGTTCAGTTGAATTACAACACACCAATATTCCGGACGAGGTTTATGATGAGATGGTGAATGGCTGGAATGAAAATTACTTTGGATTATTAAAGGAGTTTTATGATTGATTTAAGATTGGTTCGCAAGATTTTTTAAGGAAGCAGCTACCATCCTGATTTCACCATAGCTAACCTGTTGTTTGCAATCATCAGCTATTGCTTTAAAATTGTCAGCACCATTTTTTTTAATTGAAACCTTTATTAACGACTGTTTGGCTTCAGTCACCAGTTCGTTCACATTAATTTCTCCGGTGCCGATGTAATGTGCAAGATGACCCTCAATGGTTGCCTCCGAAAAAGCTCTTTCCTGGGCAATCTGGCTGATGGTTTTTCCCTCTTTGTACAAAGTAAAACTAAACAGTTTTGTATTGGGTTTGTCGGCAGTGGAACTGCCTTTTACTTTTCGTGCTTTTTTTGCAGACACGCTTTCAATATTGCTATGAAGGTTGTTTTCCTCGCAGTAATTATTAATGATAGAAAGAAAAGCTTCTCCATACTGCCCGGTTTTGCCCGGTCCAAATCCGCTTATTTGGTTGAGTTCATCAAAAGTTTGTGGTAGAAATTTTACCATTTCTTCCAAACTTTTGCTATTAGCAACCATGTAAATGGCTACTCCCTTTTTATCACAAATTTCATCTCTCTTTTTACGCAACAGTTGGTGTAGTTCGGGGTAAGGGCTGTCGGCATAACTGGTGGTGGATTTACCTGCATAAATGTTAACCAATTGTATTTGCCTGTTAAAGGAACGTTTGCTTTTTAAATACTCATTTACTTTAAAACCGTTATGGGCAGCGTTCAGCAAGTGTAAACGGAAACAAATGTTTTTTAGTAACTCGTTCAATGCTTTATTAAAATCCCCGGCAATAATTTTACTATCAGTTATAACAGTGCACTTTTGAATGTTTTCTTTTATTAGTTGCATCGAACCGCTAAAATGTTTGCTGGCAGCCATAACTCTTTTTTGAAAAGGCTCATTGCTTTCAGGTAATATTGGCTGAAATAATAAATCCTGTAACTGCGGATTAAATTTATTGGAGATATCCTGTGCTGCTACAAGTAGTTTTTCAAGCTCCAATATCCACGGAAAGGCTTCTTTGTTGAAAGAAGTTAGTTGGCTGGTTATAATACCCACAATGGATGCTATTTCTTTAACCAGCCCTGTAAAATCGAATAATCCAATAATCTCATTATTTTGAAAATCATGTTTAGCGCTTTGTAATATTTGCAGTTGCTCCAGGGATGTTTTTTGTAAACGGGCAAAGTTGCTTATCCGGTTGTCGCTATGTAAGCTGCTGTTTTGAATATGGCTGTGCAAAGTCATTCCCTCCAGGCTGGTGCAACGGCTAAGTGCAACATATACCTGTCCGGGGGCAAAAGCATCACCGGCATCAATAATAGCTTTTTCAAAAGTGAGCCCCTGGCTTTTATGAATAGTAATAGCCCAGGCAAGCCGCAAAGGAAACTGGCTAAACGAGCCGAGTTCATTTTCTTCAATACGATTGGTGGTTTTATCAACAGAGTATCGGATGTTTCTCCAGGTTTCTTTTCTTACTTCAATAGGAACGGAATCGCCATTGCAAAGCACCATTATTTTTTCGGTTTCCAGTTTGGTTACCACACCAATTTTACCATTGTAATACCGGCGCACTTTCTCCACATCATTTTTAATAAACATTACCTGTGCCCCAACTTTTAATTGCAGGTCTTCAATTGCCGGATAAGCCTTTTCGCTAAAGTCGCCGATGATGGCTGCTTTGTAAGAAAAAATTTTTTCTTTTAATTCATTTAATGCTTTGATGTTAATGGCATCAGCTTTATTGTTGTGCGTTGTCAGTGTAATAAAGCCTTCTTCTTTAGCTGGTTTAAATGTTGGATGATAGCGGCTATGCAGTAATTCAAAAGCTGATACATCCATTTCGTTGTTGCGTACTTTATTAAGTAGAGCAACAAACCGTTCATCTTTTTGACGATAAATTTTATTGAGTTCCACATAAACCGGAGGGTCACCTTCTATTACCTGGCTGTTAAAAAAATAGGGACTTTTATAATAAGGTGAAAGCAATTGCCATTCTTCTTCTTTAGCCACCGGAGGTAGTTGGTACATATCGCCAATCAACAAAACCTGTACTCCTCCAAAAGCTTGTGAATGCCTGCTGCGGACGTGTCGAAGTACAGTATCAATTGCATCAAGCACATCGCAACGTACCATACTGATTTCATCAATAATCAATAGTTCCAGTTGTTGCATTACTTCTTTTCTGTCGTTGGTAAGCCGTAGTTTTCCTATGAGGCTGTGCTTATCTGTAACCTGCTCGTTATTTCCAAAGCCACGGCTCTCCGGAATAAAAGGTGTAAAAGGCAATTGAAAAAACGAATGAATGGTAGTACCGCCTGCATTTATTGCAGCTACACCTGTGGGTGCAACTATCGCTGTATTTTTCTTTTCGTTCTCCTTGCAATATTTTAAAAAGGTTGTTTTGCCCGTGCCTGCCTTGCCGGTTAAAAAAATGGAAGCATTGGTATAATTCACAAAGTCTGCCGCCAATTGAAAAGAAGCATTGCTTGTATCAGTTATTGTTGCCACAGATAGTATGGTTTTGTTAAAGAAAGTTGCCGCTAATTACACAAATTTATACGAATTGATTTTTTGATTGCTAATTACAATTAGCACAAACAAAAAAAGGATTGCACCCAATTAAAAGCCAATAGCTTTTTTCATGTGTACAATCCTTGTTAACGAGACTACGCAACTGCTTTGCTACCCAACAGTAACAACTCATTTACCTGTACCTCATACACCTGTTTTTTGTTACCGTCTTTATCAGTGTAACTTCTGTTGGTGAGTTTTCCCTCAATCACAACTTCGGTACCCTTTTGCAACAACTTTTCTGCCAACTCGGCTACCTTTCCCCAGGCTACCAGGTTGTGCCAGGTTGTTTCAGTTACTTTTTCGCCCTTTGTGTTGCGGTAGCTTTCGTTGGTAGCGATGCTGAACCGGGCTAATTTTTTTCCACTCTCTGTGTTTTTAATTTCTACTGCGTTTCCTACGTTGCCAATTAACTGGACTTTGTTTTTTAATGCGTACATGGTTGATAAATTTTTAAATGGTTAAGCCCTTCAGTTTTTCACTCTTTTCGGAGATGGTGGCAATTTGTTATCTCAATCAACCAGCAAGGCGCCATTGCCGATTGACGACACAAAGATGCATTTGCCTTAAACCGATAGTCGGGTTTTATACGTTTGCTTTCGGATATAGCCGTTTATAAACGTTTGTACTTATAAAAATTTATTGTATCTTATCTTCTTAAACTCAATACAGTATTATGTTAGCAGCCTTTACACCCAAACCTTGCCTTGCTTGTAATAAACCTGTAAAAGGAAGGGCAGATAAAAAGTTTTGTGACGATTATTGTAGAAATGCTTATAACAACCAGCTAAAATCCGACAGCAATAAGCTGGTTACCAATATCAATAATGCATTAAAAAAGAACCGGCGAATTTTAGAAGACTTGTTACCGGCCACAGAAGAAATGGCCAAAGCAAACAAAGAAAAACTGCAGGCCAAAGGATTTAATTTTAAATACATCACCCATACTTATTCCAACAAAAAAGGCAATGTTTATTTCTTTTGTTATGAGTATGGTTACCTGCCCCTCGATAATGATTGGTATTTAATTGTGAAAAGAAAAGAATAACGGGAATTGGGGTGCATTATCATTTTAATAATTACGATAAAATCAATCATCACTTAAAACCACTCCAGAAATATATGCTTAACTTTAACCTGCTGTCAAATTAAATTCCAGCACCCTGTTTTACCAGGAAGAAAATTTTAATAAAAATTCTCATGTCTTCACTTGTACACGCTTACCAAATTGCAGAAAGTATCGACCTGAAGCAGTTTAAAACAGCCTTTACTGCAGCAATTTACCAGGCAGA
>JANPNY010000014.1:0-13955 GCA_031427745.1 Chitinophagaceae bacterium
AACGTTAGTCAGAATTCTCCCTACTCGGAGTCCGAGTTGCAAAAGTTGGCTAACGGGCGGACAAAAAATGATACCTAAAACAGAATTTTGAAAATCATAAATCTATGATTTTCAACGCTCAAAAAAAACGTTAGTCAGAATTTTTCGTCTTTACACCAAAACATTTAATTATGAACCAAAACATTTCTGCCGAATGGTCAAAGACGGAACGAATTATTTTCCGTTTAGGGTTTTGTTATCTGTCCTTTTATTTTATTTTTCTAGGTGGTTTCTTAGGAGAAGATTCACTCCCTTTTCTGGGTTATATACATGCCCCATTCCAATACATATCCGACACATTTATTGGTTTTGTAAACCGGCTTTTTATACATAATAAGTATGACAAGGATATATACACTGGCCTGGGAGACACTTCGTGGTTTTGCATCGCCATGCTTTCATATTTCATTATGTCTATTTTAGCAACTGTTGTTTGGACAACTTTTGATAAACGAAAAAATTACGTCAGACTATATACTTACTTACAAATCTATGCCAGATACTATTTAGCATTTGTTCTCATTGTTTATGGTATAGCCAAGCTCACAGGTGAGCAGTTTCCGGAACCTTTACCAGATTGGTTATCCCAACCTACCGGAAATATGGATTCACATACATTGCTTTGGTTATTTATGGGAGCTTCGAAATCGTATAATTTTTTTTCAGGTTTCATTGAAGTCCTGGCAGGTGGATTACTACTTTTCAAAAAAACTTCCACACTTGGTTCGTTAATGGGTATAGCTATGCTTACTAACGTTCTAATTCTAAATATTGCGTATGATACGCTGGTTAAAACGCTTTTGTTCCATTTAATCATTATTGAATTTTATATTTTAGCTCCGAATATTAAAAGGGTGTTTAATTTTTTTGTTTTGAATAAACCCGCAGCATTGACAATTATTCCCACTCCATTTCAACAAAATAAATCCAAATGGGTCGCCTATAGCCTGAAATTTATTCTGATTGGCTATGTAATTTTCTACCATATGATGAATTTTTCAGCGATGGCCGACGCTCAAAAACAAACTTATTTTGATGGAATAGACGGCATTTATGATATAAAGGAATACTACCGTAACCAGGAACGTCTACTTCCCTTAACTACCGATACGGTACGTTGGAAGAGGATTGTAATCAATAAATTTAATTTTTTAACGGTGCAATTTATGAACGATTCTATTTTGCAATATAGTATACAGCCGGATAGTATCAATAAATCAATAGCTTTAAGTTTATGGAATGATAGCACTTTCAAAAGCAAATTGAATTATTCTCTTGATAATAGTGGTAACTATGTATTTGAAGGAATTTATAAAAAAGATTCCATTAGGTTTATTTCCACGAAAGTCAATTTACAAAATTATCCGTTGCTAAAGGACAAAGGGAAAGTCAAATGGGTTTGGTGGTAAATTAATATCAAGTAGGTAAAAAAATAGAAATTGGATAAAATTAAACGGCAGCCAACAAAAGTATTTGCAAAAGCAGGGCTGGACAATGTAACATCAGCTAAGTGCTACTATCAGCAGCGGTTCGGGCTCGACGTACAATTTTCAGCTTTAGTTCAACTTCAACAATATATTTTCAATTGAGCATTTGTACCGGGCAGACGAGCAATGAATTCCCCTGCCTTCGCAAATACCTGTTCGTTGTAAGCAAGCGGGGCGCCGGTTATATAAGCAAGCATATTTACCTTTAAAATTATTGTATATACAACAAAAAAAAACATGGAACAAACTATCAAAACAAACAGGCAGATTGCAGATGCTTGGCAGGAAGTTGTTGACAGCAAGCAATTTGATAATCTCCTAAAAGTTGATGCTTCTAACTTCAAGATGACGAATCCATTTGGCACTATTGAAGGCGTTGAAGGTCACAAACAATTTTTAACTGCGTTTGCCACAGCCTTTCCTATTTATAGGCATGAAATTACAAATTCAGTTGAAGAGGGAAATCGTATTGCTATAGAAGGAAGGTTTATTGGAGACCACACTGGACCCATGATGATGGGAGAAGGGAGCGTACAGCCGACCGGTAAGCACGTGGAGTTTACATACTCTGGATTTTCAAAAATTGACCAAGATGGTAAAATAGCAGAGGTTAATGTTTACTTAGATACAAAGTCATTTTTAAGCCAGTTGGGGTTAACCTAAGCTAAATTTTATTTAAATATACTCCGACTTCGCTACTCGACACGTCAAACAGCCTGCCGATAACAATGGGTTTTGCGCAAGGCTCGCGGACGTAATAACAATCAGCAGTTGTACTACTATCAACTAATATCGGGCTATACCTATTTGACTTTTAGTTGTTAACTTCAACATCAGTTTTTCAATTGGCTTCAGTTGCCGGGCGGACACAGCAACTATTCCAGCCCTGCAGCAAGCCCTGTTCGTTGCAGAGTAACTCAATCAGTTTAAAGCATCCCAATATTTTCTCAGTTTTTTAAAATGAAAAAAACAATTTTATTGCTTGCTTTCACACTTTGGATCAGCCTTGTGTTCTCACAGGTTACAAAGGTGGATTATAGTGCTCAACTTAAAATAATTGACTATTGGTTGAATGCACAACGAGATTTTGATAAGCTACCCGGCATGTCGGTAGCCATTGTACAAGACCAGGATATTATTTTTAAAAAGGGCTATGGCTATGCTGATGTGGCAAATAAAATAACAATGAAACCCGAAACCATTGGTTCTATCTGCTCTATCTCCAAATTATTTACATCGGTGGGGGTTATGCAACTTTGGGAAAAAGGGAAATTGAGATTAGATGATTCGCTGACTGCACTGTTGCCTGAGTATAAAATAAATCAGCAGTTTTCAGAATCAGTGCCTATTACCGTACGCTCAATGCTTACACATTCTTCTGGCATAACAAGAGATATAGGCGAAGGTTGGAATGGTCCCAATTTCAGTTTTATTACAACCGATGAATTGAAGAAGACCTTGTTAAATCTTCAAACCCTTTACCCCAGCTCTACCTATTTTCAGTATTCCAACTTAGCCATGAGTTTGCTGGGTGAAATAATAGCTTCCAAATCGGGAACCCCCTATAAAAAATATGTGGAAGAAAATATTTTAAAGCCGATGAACCTGGGAAACACACATCCTTACTTGCCCGAGAACTATTGGAAAACAGGAGAAATGGCAAAAGGTTATGGAGGACTTAACAGGCAAGGTGAAAGAAAACCACTTCCTTTCTTCAATCCGAATGCGCTAACACCCGCTGCAGGATTTTCTTCTAATGTAATTGATTTGGCAAAATTTGCTTCCTGGCAGTTGAGGTTGCTGTCCAATTCAAAAGCAGAATTATTGCGGCCTTCTACCTTGAAAGAAATGCAAAGGATACAATGGACAAGCCCAGACAAGAAAATAACGTGGGGATTAGGCTTTTACATTCAATTCCAAACAAGTGGTATAACAACCGTTGGTCACGATGGAAGTTGCCCTGGTTATGTAAGCTCTGTAATGATTGACCCTAAGAAAAAAATGGGCGTTACCTTATTGATAAATGCAGCCGCTGATGTGTACAAATACAGCGACCAAATATTTACGATACTGAATAAAGATTTCGTTGAGGATACCACCACCAAACAAACGGACTTTAGTGAATATGAAGGGAGATATGATGTAAGCGATTGGGGCGGCGAATCAATTATTGTACCTGTAAAAGGAAAACTCATTATCATAAATGTACCTTCTAACGCAGCAGGTATCCACATGAGAGAATACAAATACATCAAGAAAGATGTATTCCGGCTGATACGTGACGATGATAAAACTTTGGGTGAAGAGCTGGTATTTGAAAGAGATGAAAAAGGGACAATTAAAAACATGCGTTCATTATTTTTTAAAAATGATAAAATAAAATAAGCTATGTAGTGAATGCTTTTTAAAACAACGAAAGCCTGGTAAAATTTATAGCTATCTCAATTATAACCTATAAGGCAATTGCACAAAAAAGTATTGCTACCACATGTGGCTCAAGCAATGTTGCAGCTGTAGTAGTGCCAGTTCAAAAATAGGTTGATTACAAATCAACTTTAAAATGGATAGTAAACAACAAGCCATTACCGAGAATTCAATTGAAGGAACAAGCTGCCATAAATTAGCAGCCAATGCAGGGCGTTAGTAGCACCGCTATCAACAAACCGTTGATCATCATGAGTAGAGTAACACCCTTGCGCCACCAAAACAGCTGCAATATTATCTCGCCGGTCGCTGTAAGCAATTCACCATTCTCCATTTCATTATCTTGCATGCAGATAATGCAGCAACAAAAACAAACCCCTCAGCAGGCCTTCGCAAAAATTAAACAATACTGTGCTTACCAGGAACGATGCCACAGCGAAGTAAAAGAACGGCTGTACGGTTATGGATTATTGAAAGTGGAAGTGGAAGAAATTCTCAGCAAACTGATAGAAGAAAATTACCTCAACGAAGAACGCTTTGCCATTCAATTTGCAGGCGGAAAGTTCCGGATAAAACATTGGGGCAAAGTAAAAATCAAATACGAGTTAAAGCAAAAATGGGTTGGTGATTATTGTATAAAGAAAGCCCTCTCACTTATTGATAATATCGAATATTCAAAAACCTTGTACAAATTAGCAGACCTCAAAATAAAAACGCTGAAAAGTGAAAAGAATATCTTCATAAAAAAAAAGAAACTACAGGATCATTTATTAATAAAGGGCTTTGAATTAAATCTTGTAAAGGAAATTGTTGCTGATTTGTAAACCACTCAATTTCTTAAAGTGTCCGTTATAAAAGAGATGAGTTTTTTAGTGAACGCAATTTATGAGGCGTGTATTTGTAATAAAATTATTAAAGGATTATTTACCCGTTTAAAATCTATTTATCATCAAAATTAATAGATACCTCATCCGTTAGCGGGTGCGATTGACAGGTGAGTATAAAGCCCTTTTCAATTTCGTCCTTCTCCAAACCCCAGTTTACATCCATGCGTACTTTACCGGATACCAGCCTTGCTTTGCAGGTGCAGCATACACCAGCTTTGCAGGCAAAAGGCAGGTCTGCACCTTGCTGTAGCGCTTCCACCAAAATAGAATTCCCGGTATAGTGTACATCAAAGGTCAAACTTCTTCCATCTGTAGTTATAGAAACCCTGCTGCTTTTTTCGCTGGCAATCAAGGCAGGTTCAATTGTTGAATTGTTTTGCTTTTGACCCGGTGCCGTAAATAATTCAAAATGAATCTGACCTTCATTTACACCCCGTTCTACCAAAAACGCTTTCACACAAAAAATCATTTCAGCCGGTCCGCAAATAAAGAAATCATCGATGGAACTGTACTGTATTAGTTTAGAAAGACTGGCTAGTTTTTCGTTGGTAATTCTGCCATTAAAAATAGCAGCATCAACATTTTCCCTGCTTAACAGGTTAATTAAGTTAAACCGGTTTAGGTACTTGTTTTTTAAGCCTTCCAGCGCTTCTAAAAAAATGATCGAGTTAAAAGTTTTGTTGCTGTACACAAGCGTAAAGTTGCTTTCCGGCTCCGTTAAAAGTGTTGCCTTTATTATAGAAATAATTGGCGTTATGCCACTACCTGCTGCAAAGGCCACATAATTTTTTTTATTTTCTTTTTTTAACGGGGTATAAAAATTTCCGGTAGGTGGCAACACGTCAATGGTCATGCCGGCTTTTAGAAAATCATTTGCATAAGTACTGAAAATACCACCGGCAACTTTTTTTACAGCCACGGTTAATTCCTGCTCCTGTGGTGCGCTGCAAATGGAATAGGAGCGTCGTATTTCCTCTCCGTCAATATTGGTTTTAAGGGTAAGGTTTTGTCCTTGTATAAAACTAAATTCAGGAGCCAGTGCTTCAGGAACATCAAAAATAATCGTAACACAACCGTCTGTTTGAGGTGTAATTTTCTTAATCATTAAAGAATGAAAGTGAATTGCCATAGAATTATTTTATGATGCCATGTAATAGCAGGTTAAGCATGTCGTTTTCCAGCTCCTCTTTAGAAATATTTTTTTTATTTCGTTGCCAAAACTCAAGTCCACGTACTGCCGAAAGTATTGTCAACACAGCAACGTAGGGGTTAATGGGTTGCAGCTCCTTATTTTCAATTCCCGCAGAAATTAACTCAACCAGTCTTTTTTCGTAGTTGCGCCGGATGTTTAAAAAATCGCTGAGGTATGGTTCCTTTAAATGTTTCCACTCATGATTGGCAACATATATTTCGTCAAAATTTTCAGCCATCATGCTAATATGAAACCGGATGATTGTTTCTATTTTATGTACAATGGAATGCTCGCCGTTAGCTATTTGTTCTATCTGTTCAATAAAAGTATTACCTACCGTAAAACAGATGGACTGCAAAAGTTCACTTTTAGAACCAATATGATTGTAAAGACTGGGTGCTTCCACCCCCACCCGTTCAGCAAGCTCTCTCATAGAAGAAGCCGAATAACTCTTCGATTTAAAAAGCATGGCGGCATGTTGTACAATCACAGCCTTTTTGGTGCCGTTATTTTCTGTTTTAATCTTTGCCATTATTGCAGCAAAACTAACGCTAATTAGTTTTTAAACTATTGGCTGAATCAGATAGATGGTTTTTGGGGCCGGACAATTGGGGGAGTGTTATAAAGGGTATTTCCTTTTTGATGGTATGCAGCATTCTTATACTAAATCCGATACACAAAAAAGACTTTTTTTACTTTTTAAAATACCGACGTAAGCTGCATTTTGAGAAAAGTGGGTGGTTTGATAACTTATGGCACTCCACCAAAAATCTGTAAAAAAATTCAGCGTTTTTTATACGCCAGGTAAGCATTTCAAGGTAAATATCTGATAATCAGCTCCTAAAATTTTATTCAAAAACATTGAATAGCTGGTAAAAAAATTACATTTATTCAATAAAGATATTATCTTTACAGTCGAAAAAGCCCCCGTTTTTTCACCTTCAACCTCCACTGATCATCCAATCTTCTTTCGAGCAACCGGTAACAATTAATTTGTAAATAGTTTATTAAATATATTTTATCCTCAACTTTTTCTTGTGGTTTCAGAGGTAAGCAAGGCCGGAGATTTTTATCTCTGGCCATTATTTTTTATAGCATGTTGGTAATTAGTTGGTGATTTTTTTGGCCTTCGTTGGTATTCCCCCAATCCCCCAATTACCTAACTGCCCCTGTGAGCCGCCGTTGTGTCTTTTGACCAACGGCAGAAGGTATGACCAGCTTACACTTAGCTCTAAAAAAATATGCCTGCGATGCTAAAAATGCGTAAGCGTTTCAAAAGAATGATTCTTTCACTAATACTGCCATCTTTTAAAAGCCTGGCCTCGGCTGTTGGTCAAAAGACACAACAGCGGCCTGCCGGGATAGCTTCGTTCTTTCATAATCAAAAGTGGAAGACCAACAAGGGCAAAAAATCGTTTTTGCCTTGCATTTTCAAACGCTTTATTATTTCGTAACCAATAAATCTTTTACCATCTCCTACTATTGTGTTGATGCCTTTTTTTGTTTTTCTAAATGCGATAGTGGCATGCACATGATTGGGCATAATAACATACCCCGTAATAAAGTGCCCCTGTTGTTTTAAATATTCAAACCAGTTATAAATCAAATCTTGGCTATTGGTTATGTAAATCAACTGCAGCCAAGCGAAACAGGTAAATGTGATAAAAAAATGACCGCTATTGTATGGTATTTTACGTTTTACTGGCATACGATGAAGATAAATATTTTCATGCCGATTTTTTTGGAAAGGTTATTTCAAGCACCCTGCTGAATTGCGGCGGGTTCTGTCTACCACACAGCCCACAGCACGGAAACCCGCCTAGGAAACTTTTAATTTATGGAGTGGGAGATTTTTAATGGGAGACTCCGAGTGGAAGCAGGCAAAAAGTTTAATCACTTTTAAGAAGGTAACCCTTTCGTCCCTAACCACTGATTTAATTACTAATAATTTTTTGATTTTTTGAAATCGAAGCCCCTCTCTTTTAAAACAGAAACATCTCGGTCGAGAATTTCAATACCGAAATAGGCGTGCTTAAGGTTACTCATTTTCTTTACAAAATCAACACTTGCCAACGGGGAGCAGTCCAAAATATGTAAAACTTTTAAATTTAGCATTTCTCTAAGTACTGATAAGTCTGCATTTTTACATTTTTCAATTGAGAATGTCTCTAGGCTTTCCGTAATACCTTTCATTCCAGTCAATGATTCCAAAGAAGGCATTGAATATAAATCAAAGTATTTAAGCTTTTTAATGTACTGAACACCATCTACAGATTTTAGCTTTCCATAATTTAATTGAAGCCATTCTAATTTGCTAAAGCCAGACATTTTTTCAAAATTGTCGTAGGGAAATTTGTTTATCGATATAAACTTTAAATTAGTTGCACAATAAAGGTTAGAATATTGTTTTTCTATCCACATAACACTTAAAATTTCAAGATTTGGAAAATTGCAAAAGTCTAGCCTACCCTTAATTTTTGCGGTACCGATTCCAAGTCTTTTTAAATTAGTGAGATTATTTATTATGGAAATATCAATATTATCTTCCCCAATTTGTATCCCTTCAATCCATAAATTATCTTTTATAAAGTCTATCTGTGTTCCAATTTCCCAACCAAATGCACTATTAATCGCCATATTTTTGAGATTTCTCCTTTTCATCTCTTCAAGGCATTCTTGAATTCGATTAGATTCTATTGCAAGCGAATCATAATCATTGGTACTGTTTGAAATTATTTTAAATTCTTTCATATCCTAATTTAAATCAACTATATTCCTAGAGGATTGTATTTTTTAAAGCATTCCAATAAAAGCATTCCTTCATTAATACTACCATCTTTCAAAAGCCTGTCTTCGGCTGTTGGTCAAAAGACACAACAGCGGCCTGCCGGGATAGCTTCGTTCTTTTAAAATCATAACAGGAAGACCCACCAAGCCAAACCGCCTCATTTAATAATGAGAGCGCTTCTTTTTTATGCCGGCAAATATCTCAGCCCTTATCAACAGTCCCCTTTTTATTTCCCCCCATCAACATCAACAAAACCGGTAACAAAACCAGGTTAGTTAAAGTGGCCACCAACAAGGTTACCGATGTAAGCCAGCCCAATGCAATGGTGCCTCCAAAACTGCTGAAGCAGAAAATAACAAAGCCTGCAATTAACACCATTGCTGTATAAACAATACTTAAACCCGTGTTTTTAATGGTAGCTGTTACGGTGCCTTTTACATTGTTGTGGTGAATAGGCAATTCCTGTTTATAGTTAACTAAAAACCGGATAGTAATATCAATGGCTATACCAAGTGCTACACTAAACACCAGCACAGTACTAGGTTTCAACGGTACGCCTACCCAGCCCATTACCCCGGCAGTAATTACCAACGGGATTAAATTGGGTATTAAGGAACACAATAATATCCTCGCCGATTTAAACAAATACAGCATACACAAAGAGATGAGCAGGAAGGCCCAGAAGATACTTTCTTTTAAGCCGTTGATGATAAATTTGCTGCCTTCTAAAAACGTTATGCTGGTGCCTGTTAGCTTCACATTGTATTGAGCCGTATCAAATAACTGGTTAATTCTGTTTTCTATTCCACTTAATACAATCGGTAATTGCTGGGAGCCAATATCTGCCATGTTCACACTAATACGGGTGCTTTGTCTGCTCGAATCCATAAAGGAAGAAAGCATTTTGGCAAAATTGTTTTTACCTGCATTGCTGTCACTTTTATTGGGCCGCAGGTATTCGCCCACAAAAGCGCCGTCGAACATATTGGGCAATTGATAATTGGCAGAGTCGCCATCATAAAAAGCTTGTTTGGCAAATTTCAATCCTTCTGCAATACTTAAAGGCCGGTTCATGTTGGGCTGTGCTGCTATGTATTGAGAGAGCGAATCTACTTTTGCAAATACGGTTAATGCTCTTGTACCGCCCAGGCCATTTCGTTTTTTGGTATCTACCACAATCTCCAGCGGCATTACACCTTTAAAATTCTTTTCAAAAAATTTCAGATCGGTATAAATTTTATCTGTTTTGGGCAAATCATCTACAATAAATGCAACCGTCTTCAGTCGGAATATACCAGCAACTGCTGCAATGAGTAAAACAGCCGTTACCGCATAAATGGTTTTGGTGTGATTCATTACCCAATGTTCAATCCTGATTAAAAACGAGGTTAGCCATTTATTATTCAGGTATTTCATTTGCGCTGGCTTGGGTGCCGGCAGGTAACTTAATGCAGCTGGCAGTAAAATAAAAGAGATAACAAATATCAGCATAATGCTGATGCCGGCTACCACACCAAACTCTTTTAAAACAGCACTGCTGGTAAATTCAAACACCGCAAAACCAATGGCAGCCGTGATATTGCAAAACAACGTTACAATACCCATTTTACTCACCATCTCAATTAATGCCTCGTTTTTGTTTTTATTGGCTAAAAAAGAAGTGTGGTATTTATTGATAAAATATATGCAGTTGGGTATGCCGATTACTACTACCAGGGGCGGCGTTAATGCTGTAAGTAAGGTGATTTTATAACCACATAAAAATAATAACCCTACACTCCACACAACCCCCATCAATACAACCAGCAGGGATAAAACGGTGGTGCTAAAGGAGCGAAAAAAGATCAGTAAAATCAATGCACTAAATACCAAGGAGCCTATTAAAAAGAACCTCATTTCTTTTTGTATTCTATCTCCCACCATCGTTCTTATCAATGGCAGTCCGCTGAGATGTGCTGTTGTATTGGTAGCAGTTTCAAAAGTTTTTACACAGGCAATAATATCGCTTACAATTTTTGATCGCTTAGGTGAGTTCAGCGAATCTTTATTGATGCCAACCCCCAAAAGGTAACTGTTGGTTTCGGGGTTGTATAAAAGAGATTTATAAAATGGCAGGTTTAAAAATACATTTTTGGCGCTGTCTAACTCCGCTTGTGTTGAAATGCTGTCATTAAAAATTTTAACCGGAATAAGTTTTTCTGTCAGCTCATTTTTTTGTAGTGTGATGGCTGCTGGCACACTCAGTATATTATTTACGTTGCTTACTTTTCTTAATTGCTCCTGTAAGGTTGTGTAAGCTTTAAAATGCTTCAGTTCAAAAAATTGGCTTGTCTGCACAGCTATTACCAGCACGTTACCATCATCGCCAAATTTTTCCCTAAAGGCCAGGTAGTCTTTGTATTTGGGATTATCCGTTGGTATGGCTTTGGCGAATTCATAACTCAGCTTTACTTTGCTGGCGAAATATCCCATTACAACAGTAACTGCAAACAACCCTATTAGAAGTATTAACCTGTTTTTAATAACAAAACTTCCTAAACGTTTCCACATAATTAAGTAAGATTTTTGGGTGCCAAGAGATAAATGCTGAATGCTGCGCAAAGGAAACTAATTTATCCGGCATTGTGTAAATGTTGGCTATTTTTGAAACTTAAAAATAGTTACTCCATTAAGGGATAGTGGCATGACACACAAAACAAAAGGTATTGTATTACGAACTGTAAAGTATGGTGAAACCAGCATGGTGGTTACGCTTTTTACAGAATTGTTTGGTGTGCAAACCTATATGGTAAATGGCGTGAGATCTTCCAAAAAATCATCTTCAAAAGCCAATCAGTTTCAACCCGGTGCCTTGCTGGATTTAGTGGTGTATCATAGCGATCAAAAATCGATGCAACGGATACGAGAGTTTAATTGGTCGGTTTTATACACACATGTTTTAAGTGATGTGATAAAAAACAGCATCGCTTTATACATAGTGGAGCTGTTGCACAAATGCCTTAAACAGCCGGAGCAAAACACTGCGCTGTTTTACTTTTGTGAAGATGTGTTTCTTGAATTGGATAAAGCGGATAGAACCATTACAGCCAATTTACCGTTGTATTTTGCGCTGCAACTGGCGCATTTTTTCGGTTTTAAAATCAATGATGGTTTTGATGAGCAGCAAAATATTCTCGATTTGCAGGAGGGCAGCTTTGTGACCGAACAGCCTGTTCACCCCTTTTTTATTGAAGGAGAAAATGCATTGCTCACTTCTCAGTTATTACGAGTATTACAACCTTATGAGTTGGCTTCTTTTAAACTTAACCATACTACAAGACGTCAACTATTAAAACATTACCACGATTATTATGCCTTACACATTCCTGATTTTGGGGAATTGAAGACAATGGCCGTTTTAGGAGAAGTGTTATAACTTTTCCGTTTATTATCGAGGGCTAATAGAAAGTATTATTATAGGTTGTTTTTAAAGTCAGTCTTAAAAAATGAAAAAAATAATTACCATTTTTTTATTAATTGCTTCTTTGCAAGTTGGCGCACAATCGCTTTATTTTCCTCCTAACATTAGTAACACCTGGGATACAATTTCTCCTTCAGCAATAGGCTGGTGCCAGCCGGGCATTGATTCTCTTTATAGCTATTTAGCACAAACAGGAACTGATGCCTTTATTGTTTTGAAAGATGGAAAAATTGTGCTGGAAAAATACTTCGGTTCATTTACGGTTGATTCTACTCATTATTGGGCTAGTGCCGGCAAAAGCTTAATCGCTATGCTTACAGGCATAGCACAGGATAAGGCGCTGGTGAATATCAACAGCCCGGTATCAAACTATCTTGGCAATGGTTGGTCTGCTGCACCTGCGGCAAAAGAAAGCCTGGTAACCCTTCGCCATTTGCTCACTATGACCAGCGGCTTCAATGATAAACCTGCTGCCCCCTGTGATAATGAAAGTACTGCTGCATCTTGTTTACAATATCTTACCGATACCAGCCAGCGTTGGGCTTATCACACGGGTGCTTATCAGCAATTACAGGGAGTAATTGCTGCTGCGAGCGGTTCATCCATCAATGCATTTACCAATACTAATATCAATAACCGAATTGGTATGACGGGGCTTTGGGTAAATGGTGTGTATTATAGTAAAGCAAGATCAATGGCAAGATTTGGTTTATTAGCTCTAAACAAGGGCGTGTGGGCAGGTGATAGTATCTTAAAAAGCCGCACCTATTGGAATGCCATGATAAATACTTCCCAACCTTATAATGATGCTTATGGTTACTTGTGGTGGTTAAATGGCAAAAGCTCTTTTATGTCGCCGGGATTGCAATTGGTTTTTAATGGCAGCCTGGTACCAACGCTCCACCGGATATGTTTGCTGCATTGGGTAAAAATGATCAGAAAATTTACGTGCTGCCCAGTAAGGGTTTAGTGGTGATACGAGTGGGTGAAAGTGCCTATGGCGTTGCAATGGCCTTTTCGCCATTTGACGATTTATTGTGGGGCAAAATAGACAGCTTGGATTATAAATGCAGCTACACTTTTACAGGCAATGGCAATTGGAATGTAGCTTCTAACTGGAGCAATAATTTAATTCCGCCTTCAGTTGTGGCAAAAGATGCTGTTATCAATATTAACCCTATTCCGGGGGGCGAGTGCATCCTGAATATTCCTCAAACCATTTCCAAAGGGAGCAACCTGTTGGTTAAACCGGGCGCCCAATTCAGTATATTGGGCAATCTTACCATTTTAAGACAGTAGTGGCAGTTTTAACTTATAGCATCAACTGGTTCGCACATTTAAACAACGAGGATAAAGAAAACCTTGTAAAGGCACCAGGTTATTGACTGTTTAAAACGGTATCTGCTGTATCCAAAAAAGAGTTTTACTTTTGCGCTGGAAAAATGTCCGTTTACAATCAATTAAACAGCAATTATTACCTTGGCGACTACAGCATCCGAAAGAAAATCATTTTTTAACCGTATCAGCAACGGCAAAAATAACGAAGAACAAACTGAAATGAGTTTTTTCGATCACCTCGAAGAACTGCGCTGGCATATTATTCGAAGCATCATAGCATGGCTTGTAGCAGCTATTTCCATATTTGTATACATAGATTGGGTTTATGATCACATTATTT
>JANPNY010000015.1:0-2961 GCA_031427745.1 Chitinophagaceae bacterium
GTTAACGTGGGGCTTGGTTTTAGTGTTCATCGGGGGGGCTGGAAAGAGCGCTATGTTCCCGCTGCACATCTGGTTGCCCGATGCAATGGAAGGTCCAACGCCGGTATCTGCATTAATACATGCAGCAACAATGGTAGTGGCCGGGGTGTTTTTAGTGGCAAGGTTGTTCCCGGTTTTCAGCATGTCGCCACCTGCCCTTGATATTGTTGCTTACACCGGCATCATCTCCGCATTATTTGCCGCAGTAATTGCCTGCACACAAACTGATATCAAAAGAGTGTTGGCATTTTCAACCATGAGCCAGATTGGCTTTATGATGTTTGCATTGGGTGTTTCAAAATATGGCGGTGAAGAAGGGCTGGGTTATACCGCAAGTATGTTTCATTTATTTACACATGCTATGTTTAAGGCACTGCTGTTTTTAGGTGCCGGTGCCGTTATTCATTATGTACATAGCAACGACATGAAAGACATGGGGGGATTAAGAAAACTATTACCCGTTACGCATATCACTTTTTTAATTGCCTGCCTCGCTATTGCAGGCGTACCGCCATTTGCAGGGTTCTTTAGCAAAGAAGAAATTTTATTGGCTGCATATAATCATAACCCGGCTATTTATTATACAGCGTTAATTACCTCCGCACTTACTGCCTTTTATATGTTCCGTTTGTACTTTAGTATTTTCTGGAATAAAGATCATAATCCTCATGGTGAAAGCCATGGTGAGGGCGGTTTTGCTATGATTATGCCATTAATATTATTATCCATTGGCGCTGCTGCTGCAGGGTTTATTCCTTTCGGAAATTTTGTTAGTTCGGATGGAAAAGTTTTACCAACGGAATTTCATTTGCAGTTTTCAATAGCTCCCGTTGCATTGGGTTTAGCAGGAATATTTTTTGCCATGGCCATGTACAAAAAACAAAATACTATGCCGGATAAAATTGCCGCATCGTTGAGTGGATTATACCGGGCGGCGTATCATAAATTTTATATTGATGAGCTATATCTTTTCATCACCAAAAGAGTATTGTTCAATTTAATTGGAAGGTCGGCAGCATGGTTTGATAAAAATATTGTAGATGGATTGGTGAATGCCACTGGCACCGGCACTCAACTAATTTCTGAAAAAATCAAACGCATGCAATCGGGTAAAGTGCAGCAATATGCTATTTACTTTTTGGTAGCTGTAATAGGTTTGGCGGTGCTGTTTATTTATGGGATTCTGTAAAAAGCCCCACCCGGCCTCCCCAAAGGGGAGGAGAAGGGCAGAAGTATGAGGGATGATGATTTATTCAGGAATAGAGGGGTTAATTTTTAGGAAATGAAGAGACAGCGAGGGAGCAAAGTGAGGCCGATAATATGGACAAGCTCAATGATGATATTCTGTACAAGCGTGCGACGCCAATGAAGCTGCACAGAGCTATTTAAGTACGGCCAAAAAAATATTTTTAACTATTTGACACGTGAAATTTTAATTTATAAATGAACCTTACATTTTTCATATTAGTTCCCCTGCTTACTGCCATCGTTTTGTTGCTTGTACCCAACAGGCAGGTAAAATGGCTGGCATTGGCAGGTGCTTCGGTCCAGCTAATTTTAGCACTTGCTTTTTTGGTTATTTACAGAAAAGAAGTGGCAGCGGGCAACACAGCACAAATGTTTTTTCAACAACAGTACAACTGGTTTCCCTCCTGGAATATCAGTTTCCATATTGGTGTTGATGGGATTTCTGTTGCTATGATTTTATTGACTGCCTTTGTTGTAATTGCCGGTGTACTGGTTTCGTGGAATGTAGAAAAAATGACAAAGGAATTTTATTTTCTCTTGTTGCTACTCAGTTTTGGTGCGTATGGATTTTTTATTTCGCTTGATTTATTTGTACTTTTTTTCTTCCTTGAAATTGCAGTGATACCAAAATATTTATTGATCGGCATTTGGGGAAGCGGCAAAAAAGAATACAGTGCCAATAAACTGGCGCTGATGCTGATGGGTGGATCTGCATTGGTTTTGGTGGGATTGCTGGGTGTTTATTTCGGCAGCGGTCAGCATACATTTGATTTATTGTTGCTATCGAAAATCAGTATTCCGGTAAAGGTGCAAATGATTTGTTTTCCACTATTGTTTGTAGGGTTTGGTGTGTTTACTGCCTTGTTTCCTTTTCATACCTGGGTACCAGACGGACACTCATCGGCTCCCACTGCTGGTAGTATGTTCTTAGCGGGCATCGCCATGAAACTGGGTGGCTACGGCTGTTTACGAGTGGCCACTTACATGATGCCGGAAGGCGCAAAGGAATATGCCAACATCATCATTATACTTTCTACCATCGCCATTTTATATGGCGCCTTTGCTACGATGATGCAGAAGGATTTAAAATACATCAATGCCTATTCATCGGTGAGCCATTGCGGATTTGTTTTGCTGGGCATTGGCATGCTCACCAAAACCGCCATCATCGGTGCGGTGATGCAAATGGTGAGTCATGGTTTAATGACAGCGCTTTTCTTTGCGGTTATTGGCATGATTTACGAACGCACCCACACGAGGCAGGTTGACGAAATGGGAGGCTTGCTAAAAAAATTACCTTTTATTACCACCGTTTTATTCATTGTAGGATTTTGTTCGTTGGGCTTACCTGGCCTCAGTGGTTTTGTTGCAGAAATGACCATCTTCATGGGTTCGTGGGAACATAATGACAGCTTCCATAGGGTGGCAACTATTGCAGCTTGTATGAGCATTGTAGTAACAGCAGTGTATATTTTACGGGCCATTAGCAAAACTGCCATGGGGCCAATAAAAGAAAGCTACCAGCATTTAACAGATGCCACCTGGAATGAAAAAGCAGCTGCCATTATTTTATTGGCGGGCATCATTGCAATTGGTGTTGCGCCCTTCTGGCTGCAGGATTTAATTAGTCCGGGTGCAGCAATAATTATGCAAAAAATACAACTGGTAAAATAA
>JANPNY010000016.1:0-2863 GCA_031427745.1 Chitinophagaceae bacterium
ATTGATGAACCTTTTCAACAACGCATCATTCAGTCTTTTAATTTTAAAGATGTAAGCAAGGCCAGCAAAAAAGTACTGATTATTGGTGCCGGTTCTGCAGGATTGTTTGCTGCACTGCAATTGATTGAGCTGGGCATACAACCTTTAATTTTAGAAAGAGGCAAAGATGTGAGGGCAAGAAGAAGAGATTTGGCTGTACTCAATAAAGAAGGAATTGTAAATCCGGAAAGTAATTATTGTTTTGGTGAAGGTGGCGCAGGCACTTACAGCGATGGTAAATTATACACCCGAAGCAATAAACGGGGCGACATTGACAGAATACTAAACCTGTTTGTACATTTTGGTGCAGAAGAAAAGATTTTATACGAAGCACATCCCCATATCGGCACCAACAAACTACCCAATATTATTACCGCCATGCGGCAATTGATTGAAGCCTGCGGAGGACAAATACTGTTTAATAAAAAGGTAGTTGATTTTGTGATTGATAAAGAAAATATCAACAGCATAACCACAGCAGATGGCGATTCATTTACTGCCGATGCTGTAGTATTAGCAACAGGCCATTCTGCCAGGGATATTTTTGAGTTGCTGCATCACAAAAATATTCTGATTGAAGCTAAACCATTTGCATTGGGCGTAAGGGTAGAGCATCCACAATCATTAATAGATTCAATACAATACAGGTGCAATACTCCTTCCCTTTTAGGTGAAGTTGCCAGGGGGCCTTTACCCCCTGCTTCTTATTCTTTAGTGGAACAGGTTAATGGCCGTGGTGTTTTTTCTTTTTGTATGTGCCCTGGTGGCATCATTGCGCCTGCGGCTACCTCGCCGGGCGAAATAGTGGTAAATGGATGGAGCCCATCCAAAAGAAATAATCCCTTTGCAAATAGCGGCATGGTGGTGGGTGTAGATGAGAAAGATGCCTGGAGAGAGTTTAAAAAACTAAAAGGCTTCAGCGGTTTTGAACGTTTAGAAGGCTTAGAAAACAGTCCTTTACTCCTGATGAAATTTCAACAGATGGTGGAGCAACAAAGCTTTGCCGCCGGCGGTGGAAACTCCGTGGCGCCTGCACAAGGGATGGTTGATTTTAGTAAGGGTAACCTTTCAACATCCTTACCTGTATGCAGCTACCAGCCTGGCTTACACAGCACACAACTGAATGAAGTTTTGCCTTCTTTTATTTATGATTGTCTTGCCAAAGGGTTCCAGGCATTTGGTAAAAAAATGAAAGGGTATTTTACAAATGATGCCTTAGTAGTAGCTACGGAAAGCCGTACTTCTTCCCCTGTGCGTATTCCCCGGGACCATGAAACACTGACTCATCCACAAATAAAAAATTTATATCCCTGCGGTGAAGGTGCAGGTTATGCAGGTGGCATCGTTAGTGCTGCAATGGATGGCGAAAGGGTAGCTAAACAATTAGCTGCTGTATTGCTACGCACATAAGAAGAAAGACAATGAGCCATTAATAAAGGCGAAATGATGGCCAGATCTTTTTTGTAGCTTAAATAAAAAATATTTCCAAAAAAAAAAATTAACAAGGTTGTAATAAAATCATCGTTTGTGTTACTAATTTTATCAGTAATAAAAATTGGTCTTATTAATAGTTTGCACTTTGTAGGCAGCTAAACTTCTAAACTTACTAAACTAAACATCTAAACATACTAAACTTCTAAACAAATTAACGTGCAGACTAATTCCTAAACCATTAATAACCGCTTATCAAATCTTTTCACTTAATTGTTTTGCTGATAAGTATTTTTAACGTTCACAAAGCTAACTACACATCGAATGAATATTTTAGACCTACAAAACTTAAAAAAATATTTTGCCACTCAAAAAGCCGTTGATGACATTAGCTTCAACATTGAGCAGGGAAGCATCTTTGGTTTGCTGGGCCCCAATGGCGCCGGTAAAACAACCTTGCTACGAATGATTACCGGCATTTTTTATCCGGATGAAGGCAACATCATTTTCAATGGCAGAAAATTTGATCCCATCAACGATATCCGCTACATCGGTTACATGCCCGAGGAAAGAGGCCTTTACAAAAAAATGAAAATAGGCGAACAGGCTTTGTATTTGGCTCAACTAAAAGGCATGAGTAAAAGCGATGCCATGCATAAAATAAAAGAATGGTTTGTGCGGTTTGAAATGGAAAGCTGGTGGAACAAAAAAGTAGAAGACCTCAGCAAAGGCATGAGCCAGAAATTACAATTTGTTATAACCGTTTTACACGAGCCTAAACTTATCATCCTGGATGAACCTTTTAGCGGACTGGATCCTGTAAATGCCAATCTTATAAAAGAGGAAATATTTAACCTGGCCCAAAAAGGCAGCACCGTTATTTTTAGTACGCACCGGATGGAGCAGGTAGAAGAAATATGTGATCATATTGTATTGGTGAACAAAGGCAAAAAAATATTGGATGGTACAGTTACTGACATAAAAAAACAGTTTAAAGAGAATATTTTTCAGTTAGGTGCACAAACAAATGCACATAACCTGATGACCTATATTTTTGAAGTGATAAAACACCAGCCGGAAAAGTTGCTGATAAAATTACAGAATGACGGAACAACTAATGATGTGCTTAAATTTTTCATAGATCAAAACATTACTATCCATTCATTTAATGAAGTGTTGCCATCGCTGAACGATATTTTTATTAAACTGGTAGAAGGCACACCAGAAGCAAGGCAGTTTCAGAAAGTTTAATAGTGAATGGCGATTTTTTAATCAACCCAGTTATCATCAAACATATTTTATTTTTATTATTTTTTATGTCGGTTAATCAATTAAAACTCTTTAATACAAATAAATCATTCACCATTCACTATTCACTAATCACCATTCACTA
>JANPNY010000017.1:0-1745 GCA_031427745.1 Chitinophagaceae bacterium
ACCCTTGTAAATAGGGTATTACCTGGCTCTGTCCCAGTGGGTCGGTCATTCCATCGTATGATATAAAAAGGATTTTTTTTTGCATTCGTTGCTTAGCCATTGTTTTCTTCCAGCCACCAGTGCAGCACAATTATCAGCCACAGCCTGTTGAATAAATAATCAGTTCCACTTAAGTATTGTGTTTTCATTTTTTGTACGACTGCTTCGTTTACCACCTGGTGTTTTTGTATGATTTCTGCTGAAGTGTATTTGTCCAGCAAATATTTTAAATCTGTCTTAAGCCATTTTACCAAAGGTATGCTGAAGCCCCATTTGGGCCGGTTAAAAATTTCTTTAGGTACATAATCATACAACACTTCTTTCAGCAGATACTTCATGCAGCCGTTCTTAATTTTAAGCGCCGGATCAAGGTTATAGGCAAATGCTACCAGCCTGTAATCCAGGAGGGGTACCCTGCTTTCCAATGCATATTGCATACTGGCCCTGTCTACTTTTACCAGTAAATCGTCTTTTAAATAATGATTAAAATCCCAAAGAGACTGTTGCTCCGCAGCCGATAATTTTCTTGCTGTAACAGGCAACGCATTGATTGCATCAAAATTAAAGTTTGGATGCAACAGTAACTGTGCCAGTTCATTTTCTTTAAAATAATACTGTTCCTGCGAAAAAATATGCGTACGCAAATGTTGGCTGTTGTTGTCAAAAAGGTTACCGGCACGCTGGTATTTATTACCCATCATTTTAGATACTACATGCAATGGTCCTTGTATCAATGGCATCAAAGGATTTGACAAGCGTGTGGCCCATTCATAAGTTCCATATCCATGAAACAATTCATCGCCCCCATCACCACTCAATGCAACTGTTACATGCTGCTTTGCCAGCCTGCTCACCATCATGGTAGGGAAAGCCGACGTATCTGCAAAGGGTTCATCGTATGCCGGCAGCAAGGTATCTACCAACTCCAATACTTCTTTTTCTTTTACATTAAATTCATGATGTTCCGTATATAAATGTGCTGCCACCTGCCGGGCAAATTTAGATTCATTGTATTTGCCATTATCAATGGCAATGCTAAAAGTTTTAATGGCAGCACTGCCGCAAACCTTTGCTGATATTGCTGTTACAAGGCTGCTGTCAATGCCGCCGCTTAAAAAAGTACCGATAGGAACATCGCTTATCAGTTGCTTTTCCACTGCATCAAACAATAAATTATTCAACTGCTTTTTTGCGGTGGCTTCATCACTGATTACCGCCGGCTGAATAGTATCTTTTAATTGCCAGAAGACTTTAATTTTTGAAGCAACATCACTCAATGACTTTACCTCCGATTTTATTTGCAGGAAATGAGCAGCCGGAAATTTATGCGTATTGTTGTAGATGGTTAAGGGTTCGGGAATAAAGCCGAGGTGAAAAAAATACGGAATGGCTTTGTTGTTAACAGATAACTTTTTACCCGCCAGTTGTTTGATCACTTTTAGTTCTGATGCAAAAATAAAATTGTTTTCATCTGCATAAAAAAACAACGGTTTAATACCCACATGGTCTCTGCAAATGGTGACTACTTTTTCTTTATTATCATAAATGGCAAAAGCAAACATGCCATTCATTTCGCCAAAACAGGCCGGGCCTTTTTGAGCAAATAATTCCAGTATTACTTCTGTATCAGAACTTGTTTTTAAAGAAGCACCTTTATCGTTCAATTGTTGTTTAAGCTCATTAAAATTGTAAACTTCTCCATTAAA
>JANPNY010000018.1:0-8455 GCA_031427745.1 Chitinophagaceae bacterium
AATATCTTTAACATACTTTGGGCTGTTTGTTCTTTAGCGTACACCCAGTCTACCAGTTTGCCATTTTTGTCATGCCCAATTATGATGTGCTTAGGTGATGGAATAAGGCAATGCTTTATACCTCCATATCCGCTAATCTGATCCTGGTAGGCACCGGTGTGAAAAAAGCCAACGTACAATGGTTCACCATCTGCTTTTAACTTAGGTAAAAACACCTCGTTAATGTGTTCCTCAGAATCATAATAATCATGACTGTCGCAGGTAATACCGCCCAGTGTAACCCGCTGGTATTCATCTTTCCATTTGTTGATGGGCAGCATTAAAAACTTTTCGCCAATGCCCCATGTATCGGGTAGCGTGGTAATAAAAGACGAATCAATCATATACCATATTTCCCGGTCATTCTGCATCTTCTCCCCAATCACACTGTAAATATGTGCCATGCTTTCTCCTACTATATAGCTGCCAAACTCTGTAAATATATTTGGCATCGGCACTTTGCTTCGTACACAAGCCACCTTAATATTACGAACAATTTCATTGATCATAAACTGGTAATCGTACTCAAAACCAAGCGAATGCTTTATAGGAAAACCACCACCAATATTTATTGAGTCCAACTCAGGACAAATCTTTTTTAACTGGCAATAAAGGTTAATTACTTTATTTAATTCACTCCAGTAATAGATATCATCTTTAATGCCTTTATTCAAAAATATATGCAGCATTTTAAGCTGAAACTTATGCTCAAAACCTTCTATCTGGTCTACATAAAATTCAAGCACATCTTTCGCTCTCATACCCAACCTGGAGGTATAGAATGGAAAGTTGGGTTCTTCTTCAGCAGCTACTCTTATACCCAATTTAAAAGAACCTTTTACATTTTTATAAGCCTTCAATTCCTCCTTATTATCCAAAACAGGAATTACATTTTTAAACCCGGAATTCAGCAAACGTGCAATGCGATTGGTGTAGGGCTTTTGCTTGTATCCATTACAAATAATAAAAGTTTCCTTATTAATTTTTCTACGGGAGTATAATTTATTTACAATGTCAATGTCATATGCATAGGAAGTTTCCAGGTGGATATTATGCTTCAATGCTTCTTCCACAATAAATGAAAAGTGAGAACTTTTAGTACAATAACAGTAATTGTATTTACCCTCGTATTTGTGCTTTTTAAAAGCAACTTCAAACATCTTTTTAGCTTTTTCTATCTGCATTCCTATTTTAGGTAGATAGGTAAGTTTTAAAGGGGTACCGTACTTGTCTATCAGGGCTTTTATATCCTGTCCGTTATACCTCAAATAGGAGTTTTCCAATTTAAAATCTTCCTGGGGAAAATTAAAAGTTTGATTAACAAGATCGGCATAACTGTTATTCATATCTCTCATTTACTGCGATGGGTTTTATAAATTATTTGCAAATGTAACAGATTGATAAATCTCTGCTTATTATTTTTTAGAGCAAGAAAAAAGCCAGTTGCGATTAACTCACAACTGGCTCTTAAAAAATATAACAGGATTCAATAATTATTTAACCTGTGCAACTAAACTTTTGAAACTTTCAGGCTCATTCATTGCAAGATCTGCTAAAACTTTACGATTGATATCGATATTCTTTTCAGATAATTTGTGAATGAATTCGCTGTAGGTAATTCCTTCTTCTCTTACTGCCGCATTGATACGGGCAATCCATAACCTGCGGTATTCTCTTTTCTTTAATTTACGGCCAACGTACGCATACGTTAAACCTTTTTCCATTACGTTTTTGGCAACGGTGTATACATTTTTACGTTTACCGTAATAACCCTTTGCGGCTTTTAGTACTCTCTTCCTTCTGGCCCTTGATGCTACTGCATTTTTAGAACGTGGCATATCTTAATTTTTTAAATTTTTAATAAATTGAAAAATAAATCAACTTCGGCTTATCCTCTAAGCCTAAGTAAACGCATTACAAAAGCTTGCTGGGTTGGATGAACCATACCATCTTGTCTCATGGCACGCTTGCGTTTGGTTGATTTTTTTGTTAAGATGTGACGTTTGAAAGGCTTTTGAAAGGAAATTAATCCTGTTCCGGTAACCTTAAAGCGTTTTTTGGCGCTTGAGTTTGTTTTAACTTTTGGCATTTAATAACTTATAAATAGTTACTCCCTGCTGGCGCCCCGAACAGACGGGAACTTATAGAGCCTTGTGGGAAATGTGTGAAAAAGAATTTCTTTTTCGGGCGGCGAAGGTAAGTGTAATTTTCAGAAAATAGATGGGACAACGAAAATTTAATAGCAAATGAGTAAAACAAAAAAAACAGCTGTGTTTGCAATAGCTTTTTTAAAGCAATATCAACCTAATTAAAATAGGGAAGGCTGACGGCCTCCCCTATTTATAAATATTTATTTAATTATTTTGCGCCTGTTTTTTGCTTTTTCTGGCTTTTAGGAGCAAACATCACCAGCATCCTTTTCCCTTCCATTTTAGGCATCCCTTCTAACGCACCCACTTCTTTTAACCTGTCTGCAAATTTCAGCAAAAGTAATTCGCCTCTTTCTTTAAACATGATGGCACGGCCTTTAAACTGAACGTGGGCCTTTACCTTATTGCCATCCTGCAAAAACTTCTCTGCATGTTTACATTTAAATTCAAAGTCATGATCGTCTGTATTGGGGGTAAATCGTACTTCCTTTACTTCACTCGTCTTTGACTTCGCCTTCATCTCTTTTTTCTTCTTCTTTTCGTCGTACAAAAATTTATTGTAATCGATGATTTTACAAACAGGTGGCGTAGCACCCGGAGAGATTTCGACTAAATCAAGCTGTTGATCCTGCGCCATTTTCAATGCATCTGCCGTAGGATAAATTCCAACTTCAATGTTATCACCGGCTAATCGTACTTCCGGCACTCTAATCATGTGGTTTGTACGATGTTCCTGCTGTTGCTCTTTTTTAAAGCGGGGGTTGAATGCGCCACGGGGTGGCCTGGGAGGGAATGCCATATTTTATTTTACTTGTTACTCACAATCGGCTTTGCAAGTGTAACAAGTTGTTGTGTTTTTTGTTTTTAATATAATGCCGAAAATAATTACGATTTAATATCTGCAACTGCTATGCCAACAACTTAATTGCCTGTTAATTATTTTATCAATGGTCGTTTACAATCTTATCTCAACGCCGGCCTTTCCCAACATTTAAAAAGATTGTGCTGCAGCAACTTTGTAAATATAGTTTTTTATTCTATTGTTCTTTTACTTTTTACCTCTTCATTTACCATCGCAATAAATTCATCAATGCTTTGAACCCCAATATCACCCTTGCCTTGCCTGCGGATTGCCACCATATTTTCATTCATTTCCTTTTCTCCTATAACCAGCATAAGCGGAATTTTTGCTAATTCTGTATCCCTGATTTTTTTGCCGATTTTTTCATTGCGGTTATCTATCTCAGCCCTTATATCTGCAACCTTTAACTGCTGTTGAACGCTTTCGCAGTAAGAGATAAACTTATCACTGATAGGCAGTAATTTAACTTGCGTTGGTGCCAACCACAGTGGAAATTTACCGGCGCAATGCTCAATTAACACAGCAATAAACCGCTCCATACTTCCAAAGGGTGCCCTGTGAATCATTACCGGACGGTGTTTGGCATTGTCTTCTCCTATATACGTAAGATCAAATCTTTCCGGCAAATTATAATCAACCTGAATGGTGCCTAGCTGCCACTTGCGCCCGATGGCATCCCGTACCATAAAATCAAGCTTCGGCCCGTAAAAGGCCGCTTCGCCATATTCCACCACGGTACTTAAACCCTTTTCTGCAGCGGCTTCTATAATAGCCTGTTCTGCCAAATCCCAGTTTTCGTCTGAGCCAATATATTTTGATCTGTCTTCTTTATCTCTTAGAGAAATTTGTGCAGTATAATCCTGAAAACCTAAGGAATTAAACACATACAATACAAGATCAATCACCTTTTTAAATTCTTCTTTTACCTGGCCGGGCATGCAAAATAAGTGAGCGTCATCCTGCGTAAAGCCCCTTACCCTGGTAAGACCATGTAATTCCCCATGTTGTTCATACCGATAAACCGTACCGAATTCCGCCAAACGCAACGGTAAATCTTTGTAACTGCGGGGCGATGTTTTATAAATTTCACAGTGATGAGGACAGTTCATTGGTTTTAAAAAGAACTCCTCTCCTTCCTGTGGTGTCTTAATTGGCTGAAAACTATCCTTGCCATATTTTTCATAATGGCCGGAAGTAACATATAAATTTTTATGGCCGATATGCGGCGTAATCACCGGCAAGTAGCCAGTGTCCATTTGCGCTTTTTGTAAAAATTGTTGTAAACGCTCTCTCAGCATTGCACCTTTTGGTAGCCACAAAGGCAGGCCCATGCCCACTTTTTCGGAAAACGCAAACAATTCAAGTTCCTTACCTAGTTTTCTATGGTCTCTTTTTTTGGCTTCCTCCAGCAATACAATGTACTCGTCCAGTTCTTTTTGAGAAGGAAACGTAACACCATAAATGCGGGTGAGCATTTTATTTTTCTCATCATTTAACCAATATGCACCTGCTATGCTGGTTAATTTGATGGCTTTTATAAAACTTGTGTTGGGTATATGTGGCCCACGACACAGATCGGTAAAACCCCCTTGTGAATAAAAAGTAATTTCACCATCATTGAGCCTGTCAATAATTTCTAGTTTGTATTGATCCCCTTTTTCAGTAAAATATTTAATGGCATCTGTTTTTGAAACATCTTTTCGCTCATAGGCGGCATTATTTTTTGCCAGCTCACCCATCTTCTTTTCAATCTTTATTAAATCTTCTTCACCGATAGTTTGCTCACCTAAATCAACATCGTAATAAAAGCCTTTTTCGCCCGGAGGGCCATAGCCAAATTTTACGCCCGGGTAATAAAACTCCAATGCCTCAGCCATTAAATGTGCCGACGAATGCCAGAAAGTTGATTTACCTTCTGTATCGTTCCAGGTTAACAATTGCAGAGAAGCGTCTGTATTGATAGGCCGGCTTGCATCCCAAACAGCACCATTTATCTTTGCTGCTAATACCTTTCTGGCAAGTCCTTCACTTATTGATTTAGCTATATCCATTGCCGAGGTTCCCACTTGGTATTCCCGAACAGCACCATCTGGTAGAGTTATTTTTATCATTGTTGGTTTATGTAATCCTTTAATTTTGAGCCGCAAATTTAACGAACTATTAGCGAAGGAAAAATTTATCACTAATAACTTTGCAAAGCTTTCAAAATGAAGCATTAAAAATAAACGAAACAGTGAGCATGAAATATTTTTTTACACTTTTAATCATTTTCCTAACAGTACTTCCTTCATTTTCGCAAAAAATTAATGGACAATGGCGTGGCTATTTTGATAGTAAGGGAGATATCGTATTAAGCGGCAGTAACAATACAGAATATGTATTGGAATTGGAAATAGATGGTACGGAAGTGTCTGGATTCTCCTATTCTTACTTTCAAAACAGGCGATATTATGTAATCTGCAAACTGGAAGGTACCTATTACAAAGCCAGCAAAAGTATTAAGGTGATTGAAACAGAGCGGATAAAAGGCAATACACCGCCTGATTTTCTAGACTGTTTTCAAATTCACTTTTTAAGTTATAAAAAAGAGGGTAATCAAGAACAACTGGTAGGAAAATGGCAAACATCTCCCGGTCAGCGATCTAATTGCGGAGATGGTAGTACGACACTGATCAGGCGAACGCTTAATAAAGACCTTTCAACTTTTAAGGCGCCAGCAAAGGAAGCCGCAAAACCTTCGTTAAAGCCTGCTATAAAAAATACAGATAAAAAAGTTTTACCCCCTGTTAACAATACTACGGCAACAATTAATCCTACTCCAAAAAAATCTGAACAAAGCAATAAAAAAGCATCTCCATCCACTAAACTTCCTCAACCTTCCAATATTACTAAAATTGAAAGTGTGATAAAGGAATCATCCAAAGCAGCCCAACATCTTCCAAATAAAATTGAAGGCATCAATATGCATCCCGGTATAAATTTCGAAAAAAGAAATACGGCTGTATTGAAAAGTATTGAAATTGAAAATGAGACTTTTAGTGTAACTCTTTATGATAATGGCGAAGTTGATGGCGATAGTGTATCGGTTTTTTATAATGGTAAACTTATATTATCGCACCAAAGATTGAGCGAAAAGCCAATTACAGTAATGCTAGATGCAACAACCGGTAAAGATGTAAATGAACTAACCATGTACGCAGAAAACCTGGGCGAAATAGCCCCAAACACTGCTTTGATGGTGGTAAAAGATGGCGAAAACAGGTACGAAGTAAGGATAGCATCTGATCTTAAAAACAGTGGCACTATCCATTTTATCCATAAGCCCAAAACACAATAAAATTTACTGTATATCGTTTAATCAGGTAAATTCTATATCCCCGTGAAAAGAAATTTACTTGCAGTCTGCACCATATTAGGCCTTTTTGCATTAAGCCTTTTTACCGGATGTAAAAAAGGCATTAAAGATCCCGTAACATTAGATAAAGCCTCGGGAAAATGGAGTATAAATGCAATAAGAATGCAGGCATTTAACGGCACAACGCTTTTAAGGGATAGCACAGTACCCTGGAGGCCGATAGTAGAAAACTACGTTTCTTTTGACGGTATTTCCAATGTAAATTATTGCTTTAACAGTTACACTTCTACCCCGGGAGAATATAAACTTTTACCCAATGACTCGATCATGTTAAGAGTGGGCAACGACAACAGGCGTTGGAAAATATTGTTGCTTACAGCAACCAACTTTAATATTGAAACAACCGATGTTGACAATAGCGCTTTCCCTGGTGCAACGGTTGTTACCTATCAAGGGTTTGTGCGCTAATACAAACGGCCCTGGTTTCCGCTACCCCAACTTCATCCTTTATTTAAATCAAAAGGACGACTAGCGTCGTAATCTTTTTATTTGCCAACGTACCGTTGACTTACATTTAATAAGCTAATACCACTAAACAACACACAGGCTGTAATAAAAAGTAATTCATTTATAAATGGAACCGTGATATTACCGATGGCGGCCGCACCCTGTGTCATTAATAATATTTCATTAATGATAATGCCAACTGTAAAAATTTTTATACCGGCAATTGTTTTGGAATTCATCAAAATTTGGTTCTCAACAATCATATATCCCAACAGGAATAAAGTAATTACTCCCAATAAAACAAGGTGCAGGTAACCAATTACAATCGGGTGAAATCCAAAGGCAAGCGTACTGAGTGACGGAATGGTGGAACCAAGTTGCAGCAGTAGTTTTATAGAAAAAGCAACCGAGGAAAATAACAGCAGCATCTGAACTGTTTTATTTAGAGATGCTCTTATAAATAACAATTGTTTTAATGTCTCCTGTATAAAAATAATCCAGCCCCCTACCTGGCTAAATGCTGCCAGTACCACTAAAATATATAACCATGGAGGCATTGGTATCCACAAGGCAGATAGCAGGTATGCTGGAATACAAGCGCCGGCAAAAAGCCAAAATATTTTCTTTAAAATTACTGGCGGAACATTACTGAAAAGCTTGTCTGTAGCCAACCCAAAACAGGCAAATAAAAACCAACCATTGTATTGAAAATGCAAATAGAAATAAACAGAAGCCAAATACCAGTTTTGGTGCATACTTTTAGTAACCATCATAAAAGCCAGGAAAAAAGTACCGGCAGAGGATAGTACATTAAAAAACAAAGCGCCCTTTATCCACCAGTGGCTTATTTTCTTTTGCGGCAGGCTGTTTAAATCCTTCCAGTACATTACCACAAATACATAAGAAACAACCACCGATAGTGTAGAAAATATGATAGAAATAAGTCCGTACCCTTGTAAAGGAAAACTGATCAGCATGCCATAGGCTGTAATAAGATTGGCATTTATTACCCACTTGTATTTTTTAATGTCCTCGTTCCCTTTCTGAGCAGTCATAAAACTTACCAGCAATACCATTAATATCTGCGTTATCCAGCCGGTAAAAGCAAAATGTGAATGCCCGTGCAATAAATAACTTTGATCAATAAAGGGAAGAGAAAAAGCAATTTTATACCTAAGAATTAATCCAATAAAAGAAACTATCAGTAAGTTGAAAAGGGCAATGTTGGAATAGCGTCGCAATAATAAACCCATAACAAAAACATTTGGCGCAAAGGAACTATCCTAAAAAAGAAGCTATTATGATTAGGGTCATAAACTAATAATAAACTTTGCCTTTATCAATAATAAGTACACCCTTTTCATGCAATTGTCTTATACTGCGTATAACTGTTTCAACCCTTAAACCAGTCATGTTGGCAATTTGTTGCCGGGTAAGATTTACTTTGTTGCATTTTGCGCAAATGTTCTTTTTGTGTTGCTTTAAATAATTCAGTAAGAAATTAATGCTATGTTCCGGATTTTGACTGGCCAATTCTTTTAT
>JANPNY010000019.1:0-7873 GCA_031427745.1 Chitinophagaceae bacterium
TAGAGGATGCTATGTCTTTGAAAAACTCGGCAAATCTTTCTCCGACTTCGTAGTTAAACAACGACAGATCATAAACGCTATCAATCCTATAATTGACGTATTAAACCCCATCTTTTATATCAGGAGATAGCCAAACTCGAGAAACAGGCCCATCAATAAGATGGGCCTGTTTGGTTATTTTTTAAAACCTTTGTTGTTATGCTAATTCAATATCTTTCTCCATCATTTCCTTTACCAAAGCAGCTAAATCATATTTAGGTATCCAGCCTAATTTGGTGTTTGCCTTGGTGGCGTCACCAATCAAAAGGTCTACTTCCGTTGGCCTGAAATATTCCGGATCAACTGCTACAACTGCTTTGCCAACAGTCAATTGGTACGCAGGATTGCTGCAGGTTTTTACAGATCCTGATTCATTTACACCTTCCCCGCTAAATTCAAGCTCTACACCAACTTCTGCAAAAGCCAGTTTTATAAAATCTCTTACTGTGGTGGTAATGCCGGTAGCAATAACATAATCCTCTGCTGTATCCTGTTGTAACATTCTCCACATGGCATCTACATAATCTTTAGCATGCCCCCAGTCTCTTTTGGCATCTAAATTACCAAGGTATAGTTTTTCCTGTTTTCCTTTTACGATAGCGGATACTGCCCTTGTTATTTTACGGGTAACAAATGTTTCCCCCCTCAACGGGCTTTCATGATTAAACAGTATGCCATTGCAGGCGAACATTCCATAGGCTTCCCGGTAGTTAATCGTAATCCAATAAGCATACAGCTTGGCTACTGCATATGGGCTACGTGGATAAAAAGGAGTGGTTTCGCTTTGTGGTACTGCCTGTACCAATCCATACAATTCAGATGTGCTGGCCTGGTAAATACGGGTCTTTTTTTCCAGCCCTAAAATGCGGATGGCTTCTAACAATCGTAGCGTACCAATGCCATCTGCATTGGCAGTATATTCAGGTTCATCAAAACTTACTTTTACATGGCTCATGGCAGCCAGGTTGTAAATTTCATCTGGTTGTGTTTCCTGTATTATTCTTATCAGGTTGGTGCTGTCTGTCATGTCACCATAGTGCAGCTGGAAGCGTACATTTTTTTCGTGCGGATCCTGGTACAAGTGATCAATACGTTGTGTATTTATTAAAGATGATCGTCTTTTAATACCATGAACTTTATAACCCTTCTCCAATAAAAGGTCTGCAAGATAGGCTCCATCTTGTCCGGTGATACCTGTAATAAGGGCTGTTTTGTTATTTGTACTCATATTTTATGTTGATTATTTAATCTTTGTGAGGGTAATGATTTAGCTTATAGCATGATGTTGTAAGAAATCATTGTAAGCCAGTTGAATTCCTTCTTTTAATTCGATACTATGTTTCCAGCCCCTGCTGTGAACTTTTGAAACATCCATCAGTTTCCTTGGAGTGCCATCAGGTTTTGTTTCATCAAAAACCAGTGGTCCTTTAAACCCAATAATGTCCTTTACAAGTATCGCCAGTTGTTTGATGCTTAGATCTTCTCCTGTACCAATGTTTATTAACTCTTTTTCATTGTAATTATCCATCAAATAGGTACAGGCTTCTGCTAAATCATCCGCATATAAAAACTCACGCTTTGGAGTTCCGGTTCCCCACACCACTGCCTCATTAGCATTATTTATTTTGGCTTCATGCATTTTTCGTATGAGGGCAGGCAATACGTGCGAATTATTTAAATCGTAATTATCTCCAACTCCATAAAGATTAGTAGGCATTACACTAATAAAGTTGCAACCATACTGGCTACGGTAGTATTCACATAATTTAATTCCTGCAATTTTTGCAATGGCATAAGGTTCGTTCGTCTGTTCCAAAGAACCGGTGAGCAGGTATTCTTCTTTTAGTGGCTGAGGCGCCATTTTGGGGTAAATGCATGAGCTTCCAAGGAACATCAGTTTGGTTACTTTTTCAATTGCAGCGGCATGTATAATATTAGCTTGTATCATTAAGTTATCATACAAAAAATCGGCACGAAAAGTATTATTCGCATGTATACCGCCAACTTTTGCTGCTGCTAAAAAAACGTAATCAGGTTTTTCTTGTGCAAAAAAAGAATTTACCGCAGCCTGGTTCCTTAGGTCTAATTCTTTTGATGTTCTGGTTACAATATATTGATAACTCTTGCTTTTTAAATTTCTAACAATTGCACTACCAACCATTCCACGGTGACCAGCTACATAAATTTTACTATTAAATTCCATCTTTTAGTTTAGTTGATAATTAACGTGGCGAAGATAATTTTTACCTTAAACCTGGCTGCAATATTTTTCACTAATAATGTAAAAAGAATATTTAGGCTTTTACTTTTTTACTTTTTTTATCACCTCCATAAACATAGTCGTAGCCATAGCCATAATTATTTTTTACGAAACCTCTTGTTTTAATTCCGTTAAATATAATGGCTGCATTTTTAAGCGTATTGATTTTGTTTGTTTCATCTATACGTTTAACCAGCATTTTTGGTGTGTACTTGTGTCTTACAACATATAAGGTAGCATCGCAAAGTGAGGATAAAAGGTACGCATCGGTTACCATCACAACTGGTGCCGTATCTAAAATTACCACGTCAAAATTTTCTTCCAGGTAAGATATCAGTTGCTGAATTTTTCCGTTTTCCAATAATTCAGAAGGAGATTCCTCTATTGGTCCTGATGAAATAAAGAAAAGATTATTATGCGAAGGTATTTCCCTAATTATCTCTTTCATTTCTTTGTCGCCGGTTAAAAAGCTACTTACACCGGCCTCTGCAGATGTTATGTCAAACAGTTTGCCTAAAGATGGGTCGTGTAAATCCATATCAACCAAGGCTACCTTTTTACCTGTCATGGCAAGACTTACAGCTAAGTTTGCCGCAATAAAACTCTTTCCTTCCCCAGGTATGCTGGAGGTGACTACCATTTTCTTATGGTTGGCATCGATGCCCAGAAATAAGAGGGAAATACGGATTTTTCTAAACTCCTCAGCAATAAAAGATCTTTTTCCAGCCTCCACTACAAGTTGTTGTTTTGAGTTGTTAAATACAACCTCACCAATAATTGGCAAAGAAGTTAATGACTCAATTTCTTTCCTATATAAAACTTTATTATTCAGCATTTCCCTACCATTAACAATCATTATTGGCACAATCAATCCAATCAAAAATGCACCAACATATATTAGCATTGTTTTAGGACTTACAGGTGCCCTGCCAGCCTGTGCATAATTAACAACCTTACTATCTGAAAAAGTTGCTGCATATGATAATTCACTCTCCTCTCTTTTTTGTAATAGATATTGGTAGATATTGCTTTTTATTTGCTGATCTCTGCTAATTTCGAGCAATTGCCTCTCTTTTTGCGGTATGTAATTTAGCATGGAACTATACTTTCCTGTATTGGAATACAAATTTCTGCGGCTAACCTCTAAATTCTTCTTTTGTGTTTGAATATTGGATAAAATATTAGGCTTTATTTTTTCGATTTGTTCTTTTAGCCCCAGCATAATAGGGTTATTTTCGCCCACTGTTTTTTTCTGCCGCTCATACTCCATTTGGGCAGTATTGAGGTTGGTCATTAATTGATTTAGAGTAGGGTCTGCAACGCCAACGGCCGATGGGAGAATTCCAATGTTAGATTCTTTTGATGATATAAAGTTTTCGAGTTGGTTAAGATTAGATAGCTGCACACCTACTTCTCCTAATTTTGCATCTGCGGCATTTACCCCCTGAAGGTATAAATTGCCTTGCAGTCCCAGTTCCACAGCACTGTTACCTGTTTTAAACTGTTGGATTTTCTTTTCAATTGAATCTAAGTCGGCTGACACAACACTTAATCTTTCTTCAATAGAAGATAACGTGTTTTTTACCAGTGTACTTTTTTCTATCACAGCCTCTTCATTATAATAATATAGCAGGGCGTTTAAGATATCTTCTGCTTTTTGGGGAACTTCGTCTTTGTACCCTAAATCGATTACACTGGAAAGTTTGCTGGAAGCCGCAACTTGTAAGCCCAATAAAATTTCATCGGTCATATTTTTAGTTGCAGTCAAATTAAAAAAATATGGTTTTGTTGAGTCGGAGTTTCGATAATGATAGGGGTTCTTTACAAATTTCAATTCTCCATAAGGAGTTTTAAGCCATTCGTTTATCGGGCCGGAAAAGCTGTTGTTTAATGTCACTTTTCCTTTGTTATTATCAAACTCCATTAATATTTGATCAAATGATTTTAATGAATCTGGCGATTTAGCCTCAACTACTAACGGACTTAGTACATAAGCTGACTGTGTGCGTACTTTTCCCTCTTGCGATACAGGAGCATATAAATGTAATTTCCTTATTACATCATTGATTAATGTTCTTGATTGTAGTACTTCAATTTCGTTTTCAATAATCTTTTTTGTACCAATAAAATCAATTGATTCCATCTCTTTTGTATCCTTGTTGCCTTTATTTTCATCTTTAATAATCATGGTTGCCGACGCAAGATATTTTGGCGCAGTATACCTTATGTAGATGTATGCTGCAGAAAATGATATCAGCAAAAAAATGAGAAACAATGGCCAATAGGCAATATATCCTGCCACCAAATTATTTAGTTGGTTTTCATCTTTTTGGGGTTGCGCCTTCGAAGATTTTGATTGATTTAAACTCATAAAAATTGTACTTATTAAAATTACCTGCTGTGGTTATTATCTCTTGAAATAACTTAATGCAATAAGGAAAAAAGATGCGGCTGATAGTAAAGTGGGCAATATCAATCTTGTGCGGTTCACACTTGCTAATCTATTTTTATCTGCTTCTACATATACGATGTCATTGGGTTGCAGATAGTAATATTCTGATTGAAGGAAATCTTTTGAATTAAGATTGAGTCTTTTTATCAACCTTTTTCCATCACTTTCCCTTATCAGTAAAACGTTTTCTTTTTGTCCGTAAATGGTAATATCGCCTGCCGAACCTAATGCTCCAATTAGTGAAATTTTTTCGTTGGGAACAGAAATTACAGCGGGTTTGCCAACTTCACCCATTACAGTAACTTCAAAATTCATGTGCCTGATGGTGACTATTGGGTCCACTAACAGTTGTTTTTGAACAAGCATTTGTGTAATGGTTTCCTTTAATTTTTTTTTACTTGTGCCTGCAGCTTTAATTTTCCCCAACTGGTTTATTTCAATATTACCATCTGTATCCACGAGGTAACCAGAGGTTTCATTTCTATTTCCGGATGAAGTTAAATTACTCGCTTTTACACTGTTAGTTACGTTGAAAGGTGTGTCAGCAGCACTGTTTGCGCTGTTTATGGAGATACTCAGAAGATCATTCTTTTGTATATTCATTTGTAGTTCATCTGCCCTTGCCATTATAGTAGCATCCTGAACTTCATTAAAGTAGTTGCTCTTTTTTGTGTTGTAGCAAGATGATGTTACAAGGATAAATAATAGCAAGGCTGAAAAATTAATAGATGTTTTTAGCATGATGGTATCGCTTTATAAATATGTTACTTAACGTAATAAATAAAAAAATCTTACTTCTAATTAAAAAAATCTTCACCCATTTGCCACTTTAGGTTGATTGTGGTATATATTCTGTTTAATTTAATTTCCATCAAATGGGATAGGCTTATACATATTATGATTTATTTATAAATAGTATGATTGTCGAAATTACCTAAATATTAGTCCTTTTCCAATTTTGGGAAAGAATGTATGCTGTTGAATAATTACCGCTGTGCAGACTTTCCAGTTTTTTTAATATCCAGGTTTAGATATTCCATAGCTGTCTTAATAGTTGTATCCTGTCGGTTCATTATTTCAAAATAGCCTTCATTTCGCCATATCTGCCGGGCAATGCCAGCTTTTATTCTTTGGATGATGGCTTTTTTTTCTAACAGTGAAATTTTGTCCAGAGCTACTGAATCTTTTTTTGCCCTTTCTAAAAATTGCATCCAGCCATCATTAGAAAGCGTGAAATTTTCTGCAAAATCTTTTGTTAGTTTATATTGCTTTAAAGTTTCACGATTTTGATGGTAAAAAGTATAGGCAAACGTTCCAATAGAACCCTTAAAAAATAATTTGGTAGCAACAGAAACTTTTGTGTTGGTATCTAGTGCCACAAATATGTCCGGGGTAATACCTCCACCACCATATAATACCTTGCCTTTATTTGTTTTAAAAACATGAAGGCTGTCATTTTTTCTAGAATCCATCGTTACCATTTCCCCGTCATGAAATCTGTTTTCTATTTCATTGTAATATGCCTTTCCACCATTTAAATAGGGTCTTTGTATACTTCTTCCAATGGGTGTAAAATACCTTGCAATGGTTAATCTTAAAGCGCTTCCATCGCTCAGGTCGTACTGTTCCTGCACCAGGCCTTTGCCAAAACTGCGACGTCCTATTATAGTTGTTCGATCCCAGTCCTGGAGTGCACCTATTAAAATTTCACTTGCACTTGCAGTACCTTCATCACACAAAACCACTAATTTTCCTTTTTCAAATAAACCCTCTTTTTTGCATCGATATTCTTTTTTTGGAAAATGTTTTCCCTCGGTGTAAGTAATTAATTTATCTCCATCTAAAAATTCATCTGCAATGGCTGTGGCTTCATCTAAAACGCCGCCGCCATTTCCTCTTAAGTCCAATATCAGTTGCTGCAGCCGCTGTTTTTTTAATAATCCAAGTGCCTGCATAAACTCATGATATGTTACCTGCGAAAATTTATTTAATCGAATATAACCCGTACTGCTGTCGATCATATAGCTTGCATCAATGCTGCTTACAGGTATTATGCCTCTGCTAATGACAACTGTTTTTTGCTTCCAGTCTCTTAAAATTACCACACTAACTTTTGTGTCTATATCACCCCTTAATAATTTGCGAATCCGTTCGGATGATATTTTTTTGCCCGCTACCATGCTGTCATTCACTTTGATAAATTTATCTCCCGAAAGTATGCCTGCCTTTTCACTAGGACCTTTCGGTACAACATTTACAACTTGAATAGTATCATCAATTATATTAAACTCTACGCCAATGCCAAAAAAATTACCGGCAATATCTTCGTTAACATTTTGCAATTCATCAGCTGGTATAAATGCAGAATGTGGATCTAGTTTTTCAAGAATGGCTGCAATGGCTGTATCACTCAGGTCCCTCAGTTTTACATCATCCACATATTTATTTTTAATCAGCTCAAGTACCTCCAGCAACGGATGTGGTTTCTCCAACGAAAAAAAGTTTTTCCCCGGCATGGTATCTCTCATCGTATATCCAAGTAGCATGCCAGTTATAAGTGTAATACTCAAAAGAAACGGAAGCCAAATCTGTAATTTTTTATTCATTTTTTTTATAATTGTCACGAAAATAATTGAATTATAATTAAATGAAACAGTGTGTTTTCCGGTTTGGAATGAATGGGTCTTTGTCTCTGGCCTTTTGCAGGATGCAATTATATTTTTGCTATCGCTAAAATGTGTGTATTTTGTTAGTGTGTATAAAATTTAAAAAAGTATGTCAATACAATTAATTGCTGATAGTGGCTCAACCAAAGCTGAGTGGTGCCTGTTCGATGGACAAAAAAAGAGAAAAATAACAACACAGGGAATTAGCCCCTACTTTCTTTCTTCGATGCAGATTAAATCTATTTTGGAAAAAGAATTGTTGCCCGGTTTAAAAGGTGCAGTTCCGGATATAATTCACTTTTACGGAACTGGATGCAGTAACCCTGCTAATATTAGTATTTTAAAAGAGGCTTTGCGGCAACTGTTTACAAGCGCCCAATTAAAAATCACCAGCGATATCATGGGCGCTGCCAAAGCGCTGTGCGGTGATGAAAAAGGTGTGGCTTGTATATTGGG